>DAOVHT010000011.1 GCA_030671745.1 Candidatus Nanohaloarchaea archaeon | reverse complement strand
GGGCGGATACACACTTGTCGACTATAACAGGGCAGGCACACCACTTATTGAAATTGTGACCGAGCCTGATTTTTCCACGCCAGAGGAGGCGCGATTATACTTGCAGAAGATCGGGCAGATATTTGATTACTTGGGCATCTATGACTTTGCCAGTGAGGCTGCGCTCAAGTCGGACGGCAACCTGTCCATCAATGGCGGGGAAAGGGTTGAGATCAAGAACATCACAGGGACTAAAGAGATTGAGAGAGCGCTCAACTATGAACACATAAGGCAGAAGAATGTTGTGCGTGGCGGTGGTGTCATCACGCTCGAATCACGGCAATGGAACCCGCAGTTGGGTGTCACTAAGACTATGAGGAAGAAAGAGACCGAGGCTGATTACGGCTATACTTTTGAACCTGATCTCACTAAGATTGAGATCAAGAAATCACTTATCGACAAGCTCAAGAAAGGATTGCCTGAGTTGCCTGACCAGAGACAGAAACGGTTCATCAAAGAGTATGGCATGCACGAGAAAGAGGCTGAGAAACTCACAAGCGAGAAGGCGATATCTGACATATTTGAGAAAGCTGCAAAGAAAGTGGGCGCCAAGATTGCGGCGGGCTGGATCTCAGGACCGCTGAAAAAGACATTGAACTATAATGATACTACCTATATAGGTTCAGGGCTTAAGGATGAATGGATAATCAGTTTATTGTCATCATTTGCGAAAAAAGATTATACTGACCATGTCACGGAACAGATCATACGGAAGATGGTTGAACTCAAAAAAGATGATAAGAGTGTTGCTAAGACATTGGGTCTTGGTAAGATTGAGGATAAAGGCAAGATAAAGGACATTGTCAAGAAAGTCATTGAAACGAATGAGGTTGCAGTCAATGATTATAAAAGCGGTAATGAGAAATCACTGCATTTCCTTGTAGGACAGGTCATGCGCGCAACCAAAGGTCAGATTGACGCCAACACTGCTAAAAAAGAGATTCTTCTAGAACTTAAATGATGGTTATAATAACCCTGGATTGGATGTCTGATACCCCCTAAGATACCAGACACCCAAGGAATCAATGATTCCTTTGATGGAGAGAGTCCATAAAACATGATATTTTATTTTGGTTTCAGGGATAAATATATAGTCAGTTAAAGTATATAAAGGTTTTCTTTTTTGATAAACATGATTGACATATTTATCAGAGGAGTACATATAATTGCGAAATAGTTATCATTTTGACAAAAACATTTATAAAATTTAGTAAAAAATACAATACTATGTCTTCGGAGATAATAACAGCAAATCAAATAAAAAGAATAAAACCAGATAAACTCTCATATAATGAAAAACTTGTATTGTACGCAATAACAAGATGGCCACTAAAGACAGATCAAGAACTTTCTGAAAAGATAGACCTCAAAAGGTCCACAGTCACATCAATCAAGAAACGTCTTAAAGACAATAAAGTCTACAGATTCAAATATAGGATAGGTTCTGAATATATCAATGAAGATATCATCAAAAATACATTTTTTCAGATAAATCCGAACATAGACAAAGAAACATTAAAAAAACTAGCAAGACGAGTGCTGGAAAGATACAATAATAGTGTATTTACAATAATCACAGATTCTGTTTATGTAGGTATCAATTTTGTGAAGGATTTTGCAAAACTTAAGACAGGAGAATATGATTTTGAAAAGAAATGGAAGAAACACGGCATATTTGCAGAAGGGTATCCAAAATATGTCAATTTTGCGTTAAAACATGCAAATATCTATTTCGACTATGCAAATCTGATCAGACATATATTCAGATTAGACATACAGGAAGATAATGAGGGTCTTGATAGATACAGTATCAAAGACAGGATACCTAAGACAGTAAACCTGAATGTAAACGAGAAAAAAATTGTATTCAACCTATGCAAATATCCAGACAAAGACAATAAAGCTCTTTCCGAAATGACAGGTATCAATCTTCAGACAGTCCGGAAGATAAAACGAAAAATCCTAGATAAAGGTATATTGAAACCGGTCATCATACCAGTACTTAAAAAACTTGATAATGAGCTGATCACCTATAAATCATTTAGATTCAATCAAGCAAAAAGTATTGAAGAACGGATTGATTTTGTAAAATACCTCGATCTTAAACACCCACATCATATCTTGAGGATATATGATGAAAATGAATACATATCATTGTGTGTCTATAAAGATTATAGTACTTATTATAAAAACATCCAGGCCATTGAAGAATATATCGCAAAGACCAATATAATGACAAATAAAACTGAAACTGCAGTAGCACCTATAAATGACATAAAATACCTCAAAAATGTCGTGTTTTCAAGGCTTTGCAAGAAAGTATTTGACATAAAAGATAAAGATCTCAAATTGTAACATTTAAAAAACTATATGTTCATTTAATCCTGTGGGCTCGTGGCTCAGTTTGGATAGAGCGACTGGCTTCGGACCAGTAGGTCGAGGGTTCAAATTGAGGGGACTCCCTCAAGGCGTGAGCGACATTCACATTTATGATGTGAAGTCACTTGTTAATTATTGATTTAATATGCGCGCTTCGGAGTCTTTTCAGGAATATCCCTTCGGGCTCACTTTTTTATTTTTATTATATATGTCTAGTTCTATAAATCATAGATGTGAGATCATAAAAATGCAACGAAAAAATAGAATGCAGAGGCAGGCGACATATGTCAGATGGTGCCATGAATGCAATGTACCACTCTTGCGCAAGAAATGCGATATCTGCGGTGGACGCGGCAAAGCGATCAGTGTTACCGGTAACGGTGAGGTCAGACCTGCATTTGAGACTGAAAAACTTGAGATAAATAAGCAGATCACCAATTCTTACGGTTCGCGCACGGGAAAGGTCATGCGCAAGAAGACAATTTATCTTGCCAAGACTTCCGGACTTGACAAGGTTGATGAGGTCATCGTTGACGGTGTCATTATCGGTAATCTTGAGTTTGATATCCTTGAGAAAGTATACAGATTCATACCATCAATTGAAGGGTGTGTCGTGTTCGATAAATCATCTATACGGAAGATAAGGGTCAAGAAGATGCCTAAAGGGCACCTTAAAGGCAAGTATCTTGATTCAGACAATATAGTTACATTATCCAGTGAAAAATTCAATATCGGTGACTATGCAATCCTAATCTTCCCTAACAAGATGATAGGTAAGGCACTTATCAAGAGAGAACTTACTGAGGCAAAGAATGTCATCAAGATAATCGATATCACCCGGGAAGAATTGGCGTTCTCTAATCAGCTGAGCGATATCCAAAAAGCTATAATAGCGAACAAGGGTGCGCTTTCAATCATCGAGAAGGAAGCCAAAGAATTCATCAAGACATCCATGGAACAAAATAGGAAACCACTGACTGTCGCATTCAGTGGCGGCAAGGACAGTCTTGTTGTGCTGGAACTTGTGAAAGAGGTCACTAATAATTTTGAGGTCATATTCATTGATACGGGTCTTGAGTTCCCTGAAACTATAGATTACATCACAATGATGCAGAAACGTCTGAAGAAAAAGATACGGCTGCTCAGAAACGATAAAGATTTCTATTCAGAGATGGATACTTTCGGACCGCCGGCAAAAGACTATCGTTGGTGCTGCAAGACACATAAGCTTGCGCCCATGGCTGAATATGTATCACTCAATTATCCAGAGGGATGCCTCACTTTTGAAGGGAAGAGGAAAAGCGAGTCATTCTCAAGGGCTATGTCAAAACGTGAGGATTCTAATCCGTTCGTCCCAGGGCAGGTCAGTGCATACCCAATACTTGAATGGCGATCCCTTGAGGTATGGTTCTTCATATTGTCTAAAAAATTGAGGTACAATAAGCTCTATGAGATGGGCTTTGAGAGGGTCGGGTGCTGGATGTGCCCATCAGGTCTTGACTGTGAATTCCAGAGAATGAAAGATATCCATTATGATAAGTATAAGAAATTCAACCAGTATCTTATCAACTGGGCTGAATCGCGGATGCTCAGCAAGAAATATGTGCGGCTCGGGTTCTGGAGATGGAAAGATTTCCCTAAGAAGATGCTCCGCATCTCTGAGACTAAAGGCATCAACCTTGTGCCGCAAGAGAAGAAGACAGATTATAGTGTGTCCAGTGTTTCTGGTATCGTCCCTTGCCATGACAAGAAATTCTCTCTCGAGGGTGTGGTTTCCGGGATCAAAGATTTCGAGAAGCTTGCAGACGTGTTCAATATACTAGGCAGTGTCAGGTATTCTGAGGAATTGGGCGCCATTACGATCCGTACAGGTAAATGCGACATATCACTTTTTGCCAGCGGGCACATAGTCATCAAATCGGATTCTAAAGATGATGCAAAAGATATGTTCATCGAGCTTGTCAAGACAATCATCAAATTCGATACATGCAACCTTTGCGGTATCTGTGTCAAGACCTGCAAGAGAGGGTCAGTCAAGATTGTGGATAAGAAGATCGTGATCGACAGGACCTGTTCGCATTGCGGAAAATGCAATGATTCGTGTCAGACCTACACTTATGCAGAGAAAGTTGTTGACATGCGCGCACTCAAGAAGAAGATGTGAGATTGTCGCATAAGTTATTGATTATAGCAAAATATACAATTTTATAAATATCAATAACCAATTATAACTATGCAATATGATTCTAAATGGACATTAGAGACATTTATGGAATATAATATAGATAATTGTAAAACTAGTTCTAAAATTGAAAAAGATTTGGACTTATAGAGCACTTGAGATAACATAAGTACCCCCTACATAAAATATATAGATAAGTACCAAACTATATATAAATCCGAATTGATAATAATTAGTTATTATGAGTTTATTAAAAAGTATTTCTGAAAAATTATCAAGTGGGAGGCACAAAGAGTCATCTCAAGAAAATATAGATCTGATAAAATATAAAGAGGAATTGGCAAAAGAGCTAATGTACCTCTTAATAGACGCTACAAATGAACTTATTCCTGAAAGTCAGAATGCAATTATACAAGCCCATAATACCCAAACTAATAAATCTTGGGATTACTATATCAAAGATTTAGTTCATGGAAAATCGCCCATTTTTTATATTGACAATGGAGGTATAAGTAGGATGAATTATTACAGAAATGAATTATCAATTGTGCATAGTGGTGAAATGCCTTCTAAAATCCCAGGTAAAACAATTCAAGAGGTTTGGACAGATGTTAAAAATGATTACAATCCAAAAATATGTAAATTGATGAATGAGTTGAATATTCAATAAAAGATTATCATCAAATTATGTAGATTTAGAATTGCACAAATTAGAATATAAAAAAATAATACAAACAACAAAATAATTTATTCACAAATCTCTTGCGACTTCTGCCGTTATTGCCGAATAGATCAGACCTGCTACTAGGTTAAGGATGAATGCGATAAGAAGTGCGCCGTAATATGACCCTGTTGTAGTACCCAGGACCCATTCTACATTCATTGCAATCCAGATACCAGAGACTATGCATGCTGTTGCCAACATCCATTCGCCAATTAGCTTCTGTTCCGGAAGAGGATTAGACATTAAAAATCATTTCCTGTTTCTGTGTATCACGCCGACCGCTACACCGATCCAGGATAGACCGGCGAAAAGTACGAGTATGAATGCCATGAACACGTTTGATGAGGTCTGGTTCTCAAGACCTAAGACCCAACCTGCAGCAGTCATCGCGATTGCGCCTATGACCCAGAAAAGACCTAATTTTCCTTCAGGCAGGGGCATTTCTTGTTTCTCCATAAGTATCACTATATAATTATTAGTATAGGGTGCTTTTATAGTTTTTGTGCGCGAAAAGAAAAAATTATCTTTTTTTCTTCCATCTGATACCTTTGCCGGTGTCTTCGATGACGATACCTAACTTATCGAGCTTGTCCCTTATCTTGTCGGCTTCGGCCCAGTCTTTTTCTTTTCGGGCTTGTTCACGTTTTTCTATCAGGGCATTTACTTCTTTTGATAGGGTATCTTCACCTTTCTCTTTTGTAGGGAGTACGTCAAATACTTGATCCATGTCGTAAAGGTGCGCTTTGATATTGTCTATCTCTTTTTTTCCTATTGCATCGGGCTTTTTCATCAGGCGGTTTATGTCTTTTACGAAACGGAAAAGTGATTCAAATGCTTCAGGCGTGTTCAGGTCGTCGTCCATCGCAGTTATGAATCCTTCTTTTGAATCATTGATTAGCTCTTTGACTTTTCTGTCTTCCTGACCTTTATCTTGTGCATCTTTCTTGTAGAAGTCAAGATTGTCAAGGAATGTCTCAAGACGGTCAAGGGCTGCCTTTGCATTGTCTATGTTTTTTGGATTGTAGTCTACAGGTGTCCTGTAATGGGAGGATATCATGAACAGTCGCAATACTTCTGGCCTGTATGTCTCAAGTATATCCCTTATCCTTATGAAGTTTTTCAGGGATTTTGACATCTTTTCGCCACCTATGTTTATGAATGCTGTGTGCATCCAGTAGTTTACGAACTTCTTGCCTGTGGCTGCCTCGCTCTGCGCAATCTCGTTCTCATGATGCGGGAAATAATGATCCATACCGCCTGTGTGGAGGTCAAGAGTGTCACCCAGGTGCTTTCTTGCCATGACAGAACATTCGATGTGCCAACCAGGCCGTCCTTTGCCCCAGGGGCTGTCCCATGTCGGTTCGTCGTCTGCGGATTTCCATAGTGCGAAATCCTGCGGGTTTTCCTTGTAATCATCCACATCAACCCTTACTCCTGCTTTTGTCTGGGTCAGGTCTATCCTTGACAATTTTCCGTAATCTGCGAACTTTGATATATCGTAATAGACTGAACCGTCGTCTGTGACATAGGCATAGCCCTTGTCAATCAGGGTTGCTATCATGTCGATTATCTCTTTTATGTGGTCTGTGACTTTAGGGTAGACGTGTGCGCGCTTGATCCGTAACCGATCCATATCTTCAAAGGCAATGTCTGTGAATTTCTGGGTCAGGTCCTCTAAGGATACATTCTCTTCTTTTGCGCGCTTGATTATAGAATCGTGGATGTCTGTTATGTTCTGGACATGCTTCAGGTCGTATCCTGAATAGTCAAGGTATCGCCTCAGGATGTCCCACATTATATAGACACGGCTGTGGCCGACGTGCGGATAGTCATAGACTGTAAGACCACAGACGTACAGGTTTACCTTCTTGCCATTTATGGGTGTAAATATCTCTTTTTTTCGAGTCATCGTGTTGAAGAATGTGAGTGCCATGGATGTATATTTAGATTTATTTATTTAAATGTTGTTGTCGGTGCAATCAGTATATAAAAGTTATTTGTCTATATTATAGTGGCAAGGCTTTGTCGGGGAGGTAGGCGCTCCCTGTTACTGTGAAATCGTCTATAGCAGGATGAAGCAGTTTCGGCGGTGTCTGGAACTTTAGTGTCTGCTGACTTTTCCGAACGTTGATACCCTGCCCTTTATGACTTATATGATATCGAACCGTGCCAGGCCCTGACGGGAGCAACACTAAGGTATCGTATGGGTGCTTAGAGGATACAGGGTGGAGGTAGGTGGGTCGGTAAGGCTTTGGTCTCTGCATCCACGGGACTGCGCGCCTTGCCATCTTTATCTTTCATTTGAACTAGGGGTTGGGTTATATGAAAAAAACTGAAAAAAGTCAGGTCAACATTAAGACTGCACTGATAGTCATTCTTATATTCATTGCAGGAATCTATTCCGGCGCAATCTTGTTCACTGAGGTTGACACGGATACCATACAGATGATTACTCAGCCGGTTCTTGAGAAAGAGGTACTATATATTGATAATCCTAACTCTTTGATCATCAACCTTCCGGCTGTCAATGGCAACGGTACGGGCGTCACTGCGTTCCTTGAGGTCGATGTCAGTTCCGGTTCCGGGCTTATACTTGTCAATGTGGGCAACATCATAACTAATTTCGATACGCAGGCATCAATGAGGAGTGCGGCTGAAATCGCATCCGATTACCTTAACAAGAGCCTTGAAGAGGTCGACATCACATATAATCTTGTGGCTGATGCATCAATGCTTGAGGGACCGTCGGCAGGAGCTGCGTTCACCATCGCCACCGTGCTTGCGCTTTCGGGCTCCGACATAAATGATAAGGTCATGATCACCGGCACCATCAACCATGACGGAAGTATTGGTCCTGCAGGACGTATCAAGGCAAAGGCTATTGCAGCAAAAGAAATCGGTGCTGAAACATTCCTTGTGCCTGTCGGCGAATCCTATGAATACAATGAGACTGAGTTCTGTTCGGACTACGGGATATTCAAGGACTACTGCCAACCGGAACTTGTGCCTGTTAAGATCGAGGATCTTTCTGGGATCAGAGTTGTTGAGGTTGCGGATCTTGGTGAAGCGCTTGAGTATTTTCGTGCTTGAAAATAACTGATTTAAATGTGCATTGTAAAACCCACAGATATGATTATAAATATTGAAACCCATATATCTGTAAGATGAATAATTATGGACTATTGGAAACAATATGTTGAATATATATCACAAGAGATATTAACTATTCTTTCTACACAGCCTACATCAGTTGGTGAAATGATCCATTATTTAAATGGGCCCAGCCATAACAAAAACACGAAGATAAAAATTAATGAAATTGAAAAGATACTTGATCATCTATCAAATGAAGGACATGAAATCCATTCAATCATAAATGCAAAAGGTGTGGAAGTATTTTTCCATATACCTTATGAAACATATAACAAGGATTCTGAGAATTCTATCAGTTTCGGTCTTATTTCAGATACACATTGGGGCGCAAAAAGATGCGACATTGAGTCCTTGAACAGATATTACGAGATCATCAATGAAAGAGGTATAGAGACTGTATTTCACTGCGGAGATCTTATTTCAGGCATAAATATGTATGAAAATCATGATGAAGACAATTCTCTAAAAACCCTTGATGAACAATGTTTGGATTTAATTGAAAACTATCCTAACATAAAAGGACAGACTGTATTTATTATAGGTAACCATGATTGTATAAGTTTGATAGAATCGGAAGGTGAAAAAGAAAGGATAGATGCTGGTGTAAAAATTGAAGATATGGCATTTGAAAGTGGACGTGACGACCTTGTATATCTTGGCGCTTGTGTTGGTAGGGTCGTAATTGATAAGCTAGGAAATGTACTTGAACTAACACATGACATTAATAAACAAGATTATGAATCTATTACTCAGGATCAAAAGGATTATATTATTTTAAACGATCATACCAACCATCTAAAAATTATTGCTGAAGGTCACTTCCATAAAACACGTTATTATTTGGAAAAAAATAACGGCGACAGCATACATCAATTTGGATGCGGTACATTCTTGAAACCAAGTGAATCATATTTAAAACGTGGTCTATATACACCTATAAGCGGTTGGATTGTGAACATTACATATGATGACAAGGGTGGTATGACTTTACTTCCCGAACCTATTTATTTTGAATGATGTTTCTTAAGATAAACATATATATAATTGTAAATGATACAATAACTGTATGGCTGAAGAGAACGAGAGCAATTATGACCCGTCTAAGTTTGATAAACCTTCTGTAACAGTTGACCTTGTCGTATTCACCATAAAAGACAATAATCTATACATCCTTCTCATCAAAAGAGGTGTCTGGCCATTTGAGGATTCTTATGCGCTCCCGGGCGGTTTCATGCGCATGGACGAGAAACTTAAGCAGGCCGCGTTACGGGAACTCCATGAGGAGACATCAATCAAGGACGTGTTCCTCAAGCAGGTGCATACATTCAGCGACATCGACCGTGACCCTAGGACGCGTGTGATCACTGTGGCATACCTTGCGCTGATCAATTCTGATAATGTTACACTTGCGGCCGATACTGATGCGAAGGAAGCCAGATGGTTCCCGGTGACCAAGATGCCGAAGCTGGCATTTGACCATAAGAGGATCATTGAGTATGTACATAAAGATTTACGGCACAACATCGATAATTATACCATGATCTCTAAATTTCTGGGAGATAAATTCACATTGACGCAGATGCAGAATGCGATTGAGGCAATACATAACCACACTGTCGACAAGCGCAATTTCAGGAAGAAGATATTGTCACTGGGTATCCTTTCCGAACTTGATGAAGTCAGTCGGGAGACATTCCGACCTGCAAAACTTTATTCTCTGAAGAAAAAGCTGTCGATAATACAGTAATTGATAAAAACTCACGAAACATTTATAAGATTCAGCGACTAAGTGTAGAGTGTACACTAAAATGGTTTTAGGCCTGTGATAGATGCAGACCTAAAAATTTTTTGGAATAGTAAGTGTCGGTTGGACACTAAATTTGAAGGAGATGATGGATGTGAAAAAAGCGCTGACTTACACGATGATTGCCGGTAACAAGGCCTGTGTCAATGATTGTCAAATATGCATATCCAAGATGACTCCTGATTATGGACTCGGCTATGATGCGCCCGTTGTTGACTGGGACGCTTTTGACAGATCAACTAACTATGCGCTGAACCATGACGCGGAGGTTGCGCTGATAACAGGTAAAGGTGAACCTACATTGTACCCGGCACAGATTACTGAATACCTGCACAGGATCGAAAAGGTCGAGAACCTGAGAGGGATGCGCTTTGATAAGAGGGAGATACAGACTGACGGGTCACTGCTTGCTAAAGGCGGACATTATGACGGGTGGCTTGATGTCTGGAAGAATCATGGTCTTGACACTGTGGCATTATCCATATACCATTATGAGGCTTCAAAAAATGAAGAGCTTTTCAGACCCAAAGGCGGACGAAAATATTTCGACCTGCCCGAATTGATTGAGAAGCTTGATGACCGCGGATTGAAGACAAGACTTTCATGCGTCATGCTTGACGGATATATAGACTGTGTCCAGGAAGTTGAAAATGTTATCAGGTATGCTGAAGCGAATGATGTGTTTCAGCTGACTTTCAGGAGAGCGGATGCGCCGGCGGATCCCTTGAACCTTGAGACTGCGCAATTTATCCAAGACCATAAGTTGAGCGATGAAAGATTGATGGAGATAAATGACTTCATCGAAACTGAAGGGCAATTCTGCTATGACCTGCCGCACGGTGCCAATGTCTATGAAATATTCGGGCAGAATGTGTGCGTGACGACAGGACTTTCAGTTGTTGAAAAAGAGCAGGAGATAATCAGGCAGCTAATATTTTTTCCGCCAGGTTTGCTCACTACAAGCTGGGAGAATGTAAAAGGAGGTAGAGTATTATGAAAAGATTGGAAGCGATGCAGACTGTGTACTGCTATTTTTTTCCGGAAGTCAGACCGATACTACATGAGGTTGATGCAACAGTCTAGGATGACATGTATCTTGTGACTACACCTGCATCCAAGGTACGGGCGGATCTGGAACCGTTGTTTGATAGACCTCTTGAGGTGCCTGCAAACAACCATGGGTATGTAGACCTTGATGAGATACACGTGCCCATAATAGATAGGATTGTAGATGTCTATTCGGGTCTTGTCCCTGCACTTGGCGACTTTGGATACAGCTATCCAACTTCAGGGTCGAGCGAGGGTATATTCAATGCGCTGACAAAGCTGATGGTTTCAGGTGTGGACTGCATAAACGTGCTTAAAGGCGAGTATGAGGGGTATCAGGCACAGGCCGAGAATCTTAACATAAGAGTCAATGAGGTTGACCTGGACGAGACTGATGTTTCGGAGCTAGAGCCTGGTTACTGGTTCATATCGAATCCATCTGCACGCGACGGTAATGTCATACCGCAGGATTTCATAAGAGAAGTCTGTGATCTGGGCAATAAGGTTTTCCTTGATCTTGCCTATGTGGGCACGACAGAACCTTATGTAACAGATGTCAGCCACGAGAATATTGAAACTGTCTTCATGTCATTCAGCAAACCGTACGGTACATTCTGGAAACGGATTGGAGGGTTCACATTCAGCAGGGATGAGATGCCAACATTGTACGGGAACAAGTGGTTCAAGGGTGTGGACGGGCTTGTAAAGGCGCTGAAGATTGCGGAGGATATCGGACCTTATATGCTTGCGGAAAAATATAAACCGGTGCAGGAGGCGATAATCTCTGAGATAAATGATGAATTTGACCTTGGGATGCGCGCGAGTGATGCTTTCCTTTTGGGCTACCTCAAAGAGGAGGATACCGGAAGGCTTGATGCAGAACAGCTTGAGAGGATAAAGGAGTTCAGAAGAGGGGACAATTACAGGTTCTGCCTGACACCGTACTTCATAGAACTTGAAAATAAAAGAATTGCTAAAATCCACTAGCCCACGGAGCAGATCTCCGGGGTATTATGTGGATTTTCAAGACGGCAATTCCTACCTTTCCCGATGGTAATTAACCGATGCAGAGCATCGGGGTATTAAACCCATCGAGAAATAAGGAGATGATATAGATGAAATTGGACAATGTAGGGCTTGTGTATAAGAAGAATGGAGAGTTGGCGCACGATGTGTCATTTCGGAAAGTTGATGATGCGCTTAGGGTGCTTAGTGCGGACTATGGATTTGTGTATGATAAGATAATCCGTGATGAGATGACTTCCGGATTCTCTGAAGATAAGGATCTTATCCTTGTCCTTGCAGGAGATAACACACTTGCATCAATCAGTCAGATGGCTGATGTTCCGCTTTTAGGTGTCAATTCGGATATGTCAGGAAGTACGGGATTTCTTTTGAAATCTGACCCAGATAGGTTTTCCGAACATATGATTGCGCTCCTTTGCGGTGTTCAAGGTAAAGATTATTTTATCGGTGACTATTCACGGGTTGAATCTTATATTGAGACTACAAGCGGAAATGTCATACCTGTCAACCTTGCATTGAATGAACTTCTTGTCGCAAACAGTGCACAGCATCATCCTGCAAAATATACATTAGAATACCGTGGCGAAAAAGAGAGGCAGAGTTCAAGTGGTGTGGTATTGTCTACACCTATAGGATCAACTGCGTGGAACTATGACCTAGGCGGAGACATACTTGACCTTGATAAGAAGCAGGTGCAGTTTGTGGTACGTGAGGATATGCGGAACAATATGACTTGCGGTATGATAGAGGAAGGTGAAGCTGTTAAAATAACATCACTCGGGAACCATAATTATGTAGTCCCGGATGCATATGATAATGCAATACAGCCGTTCCCATATAACTCTGTGCTCACTGTTAAGGTTGCAGAAGATGATGTCCAACTTGTGTCGTTTGATGCTGAGTTCAGGGATCCTGCACAGATGGAGAGATTGACTGGGAAACCTTATGTGCGGAGAGTTTGAAAGCTCTCTTGTTTTTTTATTTTTACCAACATATTTATAAAGTTCAAGGAGTAAGTGTAAGATATACACTGTTTTGTTTGGATCTGCTTTTGTTGCGCGGTCCAAAAAATTTTAGAATAGTAAGTGTATGATATACACTGTTTTGAGGTGCGAGATATGGAAAATGAAAAAGAATACAATCTGCCGGACGACTATCGGCCTTTTGCCGACAAGTATTTCCTTAGGTCACGAGAGATTCTTGAGGCAGAGGGACTCAACCCTTGGGTCAATATGCAGGTCTTTGTCAGGCAGGGACCAGGTACTGTCCATGGTGTTGACGAGGCGGTTGAGATTGTCAAGAAATACTCAAACATTGAGGATGTCGGCGGAAAGATATATGCGCTAACAGACGGGATGCAGTACAATCCTAAAGATACTCTGATGAACATAATCGCGCCGATACAGGAGATAATCGAGCTTGAGACCATGTATCTTGGTGTCATATCTGCTGAGACTACAAAACATAATTGCGGTTGTGACATCGATCTTGGACAGATCGAAAATAATATGAGGGCTGTGGCTGTTGCGGCAGGAGACAGGCCTGTGATGTATTTCGGTGCAAGGCACTGGAGATATGACCGTGATGCTGAGGTATCTGAGGCGGCT
The DNA here is from genome assembly GCA_030671745.1 of Candidatus Nanohaloarchaea archaeon. Lineage (GTDB taxonomy): Archaea > EX4484-52 > EX4484-52 > EX4484-52 > GLR71 > GLR71. Next base: position 3,580 of record DAOVHT010000011.1, on the reverse strand, counting down.
TTCCGTGGTGGTGCTTCCGACTGCTCGACAGATGTAGGTGCCAAGAAAGCAGGTAAGATGGGGCTCGGTACCATACCGCATGCGCTTGAGAACATATATGCGTACTATTTCGGGATGGAGAATGCAGTGGTCAAAGCAACTGATGCTTTTGACAGGGTGATTGACCCAAAGATTCCAAGGATTGCTCTTGTTGACTATGCCAATCGCGAGATAACAGACAGCATCGATACTGCAAGATATCTTGACGGCAATCTTAGCGCTGTGCGGGTGGATACACCTGGAGAGAATATGATGGAAGGCGGAATTCCTTTTGACGGAAGAGAATACTGGGGCGGAAATGGTGTCAGTATCGCGGGTGTCCATTCATTGCGGAATGCACTTGACAATAGTGGATTTGATGATGTCGACTGTGTGCTTACATCAGGTTTCGGTGATGTCGAAAAGGTCCATGCATTCAACCGGGCTGAGGAAGAACTTGGAGTCAAACTGTATGACAGCCTTGGTGTCGGAGGCATATTTGATGCGTGGATGGCAACAGCTGACATTGTGGCTGTAGGTGATGATCCGTCAAATATGCGCGAGGTGCACAAGGTCGGAAGACCGGCAAGACCTAATCCGTATGTGCGGAGGGTCGCATAGATTTTTTTATTTTTTTTAGAATAGTAAGTGTGGTTAATACACTAAAAATGAGGTGGATGAAATGAATGAAGACTATGGAAATAAAGCATTGTTTGTCGTTGACATGGTCAAGGACTTTGTTGACCCTGTGAATGGGACACTTGCGGTTCCGGGTGCTGATGCACTTGTCGAGCCTGTGAATCAGTTGATTGAGACTGCATATGAGAATGATGTAACAGTGTTCTACATATGCGACAGCCATGAGCCGGATGACAAGGAGTTTGAGAATTGGCCGGCGCACGCTGTCAAAGGAACCAGAGGTGCTGAGCTTGCAGATGGTCTGCTATACGATGCTGAAAAGGCAGTGGTTGTTGAAAAGACCAGATATTCCGGGTTCTTCAGGACTGACCTTGAAGAGAAGCTTGAGGAATATGGTATTTCCAAGATATATGAGGTCGGTGTGGTCACAAACATCTGCGACCTTATGACTGCGGCCGATGCTGCGCAGAGAGATTACAAGGTGTCAGTCGTTAAAGATTGTGTTGCAGCACTACCTGACGAGACAGGTCAATATGACGACAATGACTACTTTTTCAACAGGCAGGCACCGCTTTTAGGCATCGGCGCGGTTGAACTTGCAGAGGCATTGGATGCGATGAAAAAAGGGTGATACGGGTGAAGCGAATATATAAGAGAAGTTACAGCGGTGGAAACAGATTCAAGATGGTCCAGGAACAATATCTCAATGATCCCTTGTCACTCCTTGGGATGGATGTCTCCGAGTTTGAAAAGATCAATTCGCAGATACAGGAGTTCTATCAGGAACAGCTCAAGACATCATCTATGGACGGGTATGTCATCGGTTTGAGCGGCGGTATCGATTCGGCTCTTGTTGCCACCCTTGCTGTTTCTGCCTGTGGCGCTGACAATGTATATGGAGTCATATTGCCATCTAAATATTCTACTGAAGATGACATAGATGTTGCGGTGGAACTTGCTGATAAGTTAGGTATCGGATTGAATGACTACGGTAAAGTCCAAGAATTGTTTAATCCAATCTTGGATATGCTATCCTCGGCAGGCGAAGTCAATTCTGACCCATATACACAGAAGATAAAGGAAGGTAATATCCAGGCAAGGATGAGGATGGTACTGTTGCGGGACATTGCAAAGAACAGGAACAGTCTTGTACTCGGGACCACTAACATGTCAGAGGACATTATGGGATATTTCACCATCGGTGGTGACGGTGTCGGCGGTATAGACAATGAAGGCATAAGCGGGATGCACAAGACTACGGAAAAGATATTTGCGCAATATCTTGGAGTTGATTCAGATATAATTAACAGGACTCCCACTGCAGGGCTGTGGCCGGGTCAGACTGATGAGGATGAACTTGGTATGACCTATGAGAATCTGGACCAGATACTTGTAGGACATCAGTTATGGCTCACACCAGACCAGATTGTCGGTGCGATTGATAGGGAAGAAATTGGTATTTCAGAGGTGCAGAAGGTAATCAGCCATGTCGAGACGAACAGGTACAAAAGGATGAGTATACCTACACCGGATCTGAGGTGAATTAAAATGGATGGAAAATTTGAGAATCGTACAGTCGACATGTCTTTAGTCTGGGAACTGGTTAAGGATTCGGGTCTGTCTTTTGATGATCTGCTTTCCATGTCAGACTATAAGTGCAAGGAGCATACGGTTGACGTTGCTGTTGAACTTTATGTGAAAGGCACTTTTGAGGGCATTGTGCTTGTCAAGAGGGGTCGCGAACCGTATCGTGGGTCCTGGGCACTTCCTGGAGGGCATATCAATTTTGATGAGGTTGACCCTTCCGGGAAGTATCTTCCCACACCATATGCCGCAATCAGGGAGATAAAGGAAGAGACCGGGCTTGATGTTTCGGGTCTCGCTTATCTTAACCGATACAATAATTGGGGACGGGATACCAGCTTTCAGAGGGTCAATACTGCATTTGTCGGACAGTCTTATGTGGATTCTGTTTCGGATGTCGTTGCAGGAGATGATGCTGTTGAGGTCATGATTGTCGGATATGATGAGGTACCATCAGACCTTGCTTTTGACCATAATCGGATCATTGATCATGCAGAAAGAATCAGTTGCAATGCTAACTTTAGGGTTATATAAAGATTCTTGAAGTATTTATCCTATGATATATCTTATCGGGACATCACATATCGCTAAGGAAAGTCTTGATAAGGTAGACCATAGTATTTCTGGAATCAAACCTGATCTTGTCGCTGTCGAGCTTGACCTTGCAAGACTTAAAGGGCTTCAGCAGAATAAGAAAGGTAAGATGAAACTGCCTATCATCCAGAAGATCATTATGCTATTGTTGCAGAAGATGCAGGAGACACTCTCTAAAGAGACTGGGATATTGCCGGGACAGGAGATGCTTGATGCTGTGCGTCATGCTAAGAACGCTGATTCTAGGGTTGCATTGATCGATCAGAGGATTGATATCACTATCAATAAACTTATGCGCGCTATGGGGCTTAAAGAGAAATTTAAACTGATCAGTTATATGATTTTTGGGTTACTTGGTATCGGCGCGTCTAAGGTTGTTCCTGTTAAGGCTGGCAAGAGTGTTGATCTCAACAAGATTCCTGAAGATGAATTCATTGATATGGCTATGGGATATATGGAAGCGTCATTTCCTTCTATCTATAAGGTTTTAGTTGCGGACAGGAACTGGTTCATGGCGCACAATCTGATGAAATTGTCGGCTGATTTTGAGAATATTGTTGCGGTTGTTGGCGCGGGGCATGTCAAGGGGATGCGTAAACTTCTTGAGAATGATGGCATTTCTGTGCAGGTTCTCTAAAAAAAGTTATAAAGTTTGCTTCTGAAGATTATATCAAGGGTTTCTAATAAGTTCGATTGACATGTCACCTGCGCGAAGCGAACGGTGGCAACATTGATCAAACTTATG
>DAOVHT010000010.1 GCA_030671745.1 Candidatus Nanohaloarchaea archaeon | reverse complement strand
GATTACAAAGAAAGCACCAGTAGACAAAATCAAAAAAATGCTTAAAGACCCAGTTGGTGGTCTCTGTTACGCGCAATGCCCAACAATATACAACGCATTCCAAGGAAAGACGATAGCAAAAGAAAGTCTACCATTACTTATCTTTGACAGGTCAGGCGTATCCAACCGAAATGAAGCCGGCGGAAGACACGGCATCGAACGAGTAAACGAATTCCACAGGATTGAACCGGTATTCATAGGTACGATAGAGCAGGTCGAAGAGATAAAAAAGAAACTGATGGACACCTACAAAGACATATTCGAAAAAATCCTTAAACTAGAATGGCGATATTCAGACGTGGTCCCCTTCTACATGCAGCAGTCAGGCGGATTCGGCGCAGACAAGCAAGACGAAACCAACTGGAAAGGAACAATTGACTTTGAGGCATACCTACCGTACCGTGGCACAAGAAAAGAATCAGAATGGCTTGAGTTCCAGAATCTGAGTGTCGTAGGCGACAAGTACACCAAAGCATTCAACATAAAAGGCCAGGGCGTAGGTCTCTGGAGCGGATGCACAGGCATAGGTCTTGAAAGATGGGTGGCAACATTCCTTGCCCAGCACGGTCTTGACAAGAAGGACTGGCCAAAAGAATTCCTTGAATTCTTTGAAGAGACAAAAGAAATCAAATTTTTGTGATGATGTATGAGTTTTACAATAGGTCTAGTCGGAAAACCCTCAGCAGGAAAATCAACCTTTTTCAAGGCAGCAACACTTGCAGAAGTGGACATTGCCTCATACCCGTTCACCACAATAAAACCGAATGTAGGAACAGGTTATGTACGGGTCCCTTGCGCAGACAGGTTCTTCAAGACACAGTGCAACCCACGATTCGGTTTCTGCCTTAACCACACAAGATTCGTGCCGGTAGAGATTATAGATGTTGCAGGCCTTGTCCCGGGAGCGCATGAAGGCAAAGGACTAGGCAACCAATTCTTGAGCGACCTGAACCAGGCAGATGTAATGATCCATGTTGTTGACGCTTCAGGGTCAACAAACGAGAAAGGCGAACCGATAGGTGTAGGGAACCATGACCCCGCAAAAGACATACGTTTCCTTGAAAACGAGATTGACCTATGGTACGCATCAATCCTTTGGAGCAACTGGAAAAAGTTAGCAAGAAGCTCAAGCATGACAAAACAGAGCATTGAAGAACTGATTGCAGAACAATTATCAGCCATGAAAGTTACAGAGACAATCGCATTGAAAGCGATGGATGAGACAGACCTGAAAGAACACCCTGAAAAATGGTCCGAAGACGACATAAAACGACTTTCAACCCACTTAAGAAAAAACACAAAACCAATATTGGTGGCCTTAAACAAGATAGATGTACCTGAAGCAAAGAAAAACATTGAAAGATTGAAGCAAGAATTCCCAGACACAATGTTCATACCCTGCTCGGCCGAACTAGAGCTAGCATTACGGGAAGCCGCAAAGAAAGAGATAATATCATACATACCAGGCGATAAAGACTTCAAGATTCTAAAAAAAGATATGTTATCAGAAAAGCAGATACAGGGCCTTGAATTCATAAAAAACATTCTCAAAGAGAACAATTCAACAGGTGTACAGCAGATACTTGACTCTGCAGTGTTTGATTTCCTTAAATACATCGCAGTTTTCCCGGGCGGCATGAACAACCTTTCAGACAGCAAAGGCAATGTGCTTCCGGACTGTTTCCTGATGCCACCACATGCAACTGCAAAATCATTCGCATTCGCGATACATACTGATTTCGGAAAACATTTCTTATATGCCATGGACGTAAAGAAGAAGATACGTATTTCAGGCGACCATGAACTTGAACACTGTGACGTTGTAGAAATAATAAATGCTGCAAAGTAACACCCCAAAGCTTTTTAAAGAATATATATCTTTAATGTTATATCTTTTCAAAGGGAGATTTTAGATATGGCAATTGTAGGATACGAAAAAGGAAAAGTAATATATGACAAGACTGAAAATGAATCAGGCGACCCGAACAAGACACTCTGTCAAGAATGTGGCAACGAAGTAAAGATGGAAAGATCACAATCAAACAGATTTTGTCCGATATGCGGTGCAGTCTTCAAGAATTTAAGAGTTGCAAATATAAAAGAACACACAGATCAAAGTTAAGATAAAAATAAGAGAAAAAGAGATAAAAAACCTCAATTAGTTATAGAACCATCAAAATATTTACCTACACGATACCTATCATTAAGTTCTGCAATCTTACCTTTATTCCAATTGCTGACTGTTGAGAAATAACCGGTAATCCTTGTTATCTGATCAACATCCATACCCTGAACACTTTGAGAAACAATTGTATCAACTGAATTCTTCTTCAGAGCATCAAGTGTTACAAAGATTGTATTATCAAAATTATTGTTCTTGACAAACACTCCTTTATCTCCATCCCTTGTTATTTCAAGGCTCTTGTTTCTTCCAAGAGTTTCCAGTTGTGCATCGATTTCATACATAATATAACACCTTTATATTTACTGCATCTTTACCCTTTATATATATTTAGATAGTCCAAACATTACTTCGAATAATACTTATCCTTCTGCTTCTGATTAACATCTTTCTGAGACCCAGGCTTGTTTGCCCGTGGTCTTCCGCTTTCCGCATCTTTCCTGAAAGTGATATCAAGATCCTTAAGGAAATTATTCATACCCAACTCAAGTGTCTGTGGACTTCCCGCCTTACCAGATATTCCAGATTCACCCAAGAAAAGCACAGTCCTGTCCGAAACATAATCTAAAAGCAATATGTCATGATCAATTATCATGCAAGTCTTCTTACCATTCTCGATAAACCTGCGTATCATCTTTGAGAACTTGACCCTCTGCTCGACATCAAGATATGCAGACGGTTCATCAAGCAGTACAAATTCAGATTCTTTAGACAACGCGACCGCAATCGCCACCCTCTGCAGTTCACCACCACTTAACTTAGATACATTGTTATCAAGAATGCTATCAAGTTCAAGAGGGTGCAATATATCTTTATTGTATTCAGTAGTACCGAAACGTTCCGATACAGAGGCCAACAGTTCAGATACAGTACCTGTGAAATCAGAAACTAAGTATTGTGGTTTGTAAGCAATCGTAATTTTCGAATCAAGCTTGCAGTTGTCAGGTTTCAATTCACCTGATATGATTTTTGCAAAAGTAGTCTTACCGAGCGCATTTGCCCCGAACACACCCAATATCTCACCGGAATAGATATACCCCGCCTTGATATCAGCTGTAAACTCACCCATCTTTTTTGTGATGTCAGGATATTCAATTATTTTTTCTTTACTTTTGAATACCTGACCATAACCACGAAGTGAAATTGACTCATTACGGAACCTTATATTCTCTGCTCTAATGAAACCCTCAAGATACATGTTTATGCCACGACGTGTACTGTAAAGCTTTGATATGACACCATACGCACCCGCATGACCATACACAATGTGTACATTGTCAGCCAGAAGATCAAGTGTTGCAAGATCATGCTCTACAACCATCACAGCCTTACCTTCTGCAGCAAGTTCCCTTATGGTTCTTGCAACGATAAGCCTCTGATTTGCATCCAGAAATGATGACGGTTCATCAAAATAATATACATCCGCATCTTTGAGCATTGTCTGTGCTATTGCAAGCCTCTGCAGTTCACCACCGCTCAACTTACCAATATCCCTATCAAGAATTTTTGTAAGGTTAAGTTTTTCAACTATCTCATCAAACTTTCCGCGCTCATCCTTCAACAAATCTTTAACTTTACCTTTGACCACATGAGGTATAGAGTCCACCTGTTGCGGTTTATATACAGTCTTCATCTTACCCGAAAAAAGATCAATTAGATAATTCTGGAGTTCAGTACCCCTGAATTTCTTGATGACATCAGTTTCAGCAGGAGGTGTATCAAAGTTACCAAGATTGGGCCGGATACTGCCTGAAAGTATCTGGAGCGCAGTAGTCTTACCGATACCATTTGCACCCAAAAGCCCGATGACTTCACCCTTTTTAAGCACAGGAAGACCATATAACCTGAACGTATTTTGACCATACTGATGCACCATATCCGTAAGCTCATGCGCAAGGTTTATCACAGTCAACGCCTTGAACTGGCATTTTTTGGTGCAGATACCGCAACCGATACAGAGATCCTCATTTATGATTATCTTCTCTTCATCAGCAAGTATTGTTTCATCGCCAGACCTGACGCCCGGACAGAACCTGATGCATGGCTTATCGCACTCATTGAATCTGCACTTTTTCCTATCGATGACTGCAATCCTTGATGTTGGCATAATAATCACTTATAGACTTACATTAAAATATCCTTGACAAGATTTTATAAGTTTTGGGTGCATTATAGAATTTGATAATTTGATACAGGCATCATAATTTAATATTCGCCATACAAATTACACTATGGAATATAATCATGACGCACACATGCACTTCACTGGACCCCGGCCAATAATAGGTCATACCATAATCGACCCCATAGAGACATATATCAACTATTTTGAGGACTGCAACATCAAGACAGCATTTATGGTATTCGATGACACAGAAAGATTTGAAGATTTCAGAAAGGAATGCAAAATATCATGCCCAAAAACAGATGTATACGGTTTCTATTGGATACATGACTTTAATGATTGTAACATCCCAGACATAGCAGACGGATTGAAAACTGAAGCATACATAGACAAAACAGACATATCACAGATTAGACCCATACTGGATTCAGACACCAAGAAACGCCCGGTATACATACACTGCGGTGAACAGTACCGCAATCTTGCAAAGCCTTCAATGATCCAAGACCTTGCAGATGATTATGAAGACATAAAATTCATAATAGGTCATTCAGGCGCCTACGCACCACCGATAAATGAGATATATCTCAGAAATTATAATATTTCAGATTATGTGAATTCTGCAATATCAGTTGCTCAAAATTACGATAATGTACACCTTGAATCATCAATCCTAAATAACGCAGATAAACAGAAAGCCCTAATTGATGCACTCCTGAACAGAATAACTGACCCATATACCCTTGAAATAGCAAAAAGCGACAAGAACCACATCTTAAACAAGTTACATCTCGGCACAGATTATCCACTATCAATAGGTGATGTGCTTTATGATGTAAAAGATCACATCACAATACCAAAAGAGATATGGTCCTACCAGCCAACAATCCTTGACCAAAAAAACATCCTCAGAGAAGGATTAACGAATAAGGTAGGTTTAAATATTGCAGATGAAATGATTGCCCACATTGACCAGAATACAGCAGACTTCTTCGGGACATAATCAAAAATACACTTATTTCAAGAATGTCTAGGAGTATATTTTATAAGTTTTGAATACTGAATAATATTTGAAAATTATGGAATATAGAGAATATACAGAAGACCAATTAGCTGACGAAATTCTCAAAAATATAGAATTCATAATTAATAGATTGTATGAAACACTATTAGATTGCATAATGATTACTTATGACAAAATTGATGATACATCCCCCATGTTTATCTATCCAATCACACACTTTGGAACAGATGTCCCTACATTCAAAATCACAGAAATAAATTCAAAAATGCTTACAAGAGGAGAAGACAGAGAGATACTTGACATCTCTAAAATAAATATAGAAAAACTTCAAGATATACTTTCAAAACCAATAAACTATTTAGATTATTTAGACTACATATCTATTGAAGACAATACAATATTATTATTGACATCAACACCGATTGCAGAAATGCTTGAAGAGTATTATATAGAGAAACTCACTAAAAAAAATCAAGAGATGCTTGAAGAGTATCAAACAATGGTCAATGCACGATGGAACTGAACAACATATCTTAAGAAATAAGATTAAAAAAATAAGATACCTAAATTTCTTTACCAACAGTTTCGATTAAAATATTGTCAATCATCAATAATAAATCAACATCTGCTCATTTTTCAGAACCTAATTGATTATTATGCTAGTACTCCATTATTTGAGCTATAGCTACTATCTTTTATTGCAGTAATTACCGTAATTGCCCTAAATAAACTAGCAAACTCATCAGACACATAGACAATACATGACCCTAAACGTTCTAATATAGATACTGCTGCTTCTGAATCATTATCATTTATCAATACCAAAGCATCAAATAGTTCTTTATCAACTAAAGGCTCATAATATACAGCTCTTATTTTTTCAATCTCATATGGAACGTTAATATTTGAAACACTAATATCTGGGCTTTTTATATATCTTTCTAAAGAACGTAATATAGGTTCCATTTTAGATAAATCACCAACACCTGCATAATCTAAAGCAAATGACAGTTCTTTCCTTATATGAGAAGTATTATCAATCACTTCTATTTTTTGTTTTAGATTGTTTTCAGTTCCAAAAATCATATTCATATCAAAATCAGTACCATAAGTCTCAATTACTTTTTCTTTCATCATATCAGAAATATCAAAACTTACACCATCTGCATATCTCATTAAGCGACGTAATGGATGTAAAATTTCGGATACATCAACACCATCAGCAGAAGCAAAAATCCTTCCCAATTCTCTATCTGCCCACTCACAATAATCAATTGTTTCATTCACACTCAAATTTCCGAAATAACTCATTTTAAACACCGATGATAAATGTTAATCATATGAGTATATATAGACGCTCTATAATCACTACGTCCAAGTTGTAATCATACATATGTAACGACTATGGAGGATTTTTATAATATTACAGAGTATTGAACATAAATTATTAGATCTAAATTTATTTACATAAAACTCAAACAGAAATAAAAAGTATAATCTCATTTTAATCACAACCACAATAAGTATTAAATTCTCAATGAAACAGAATAAAACAATTAAAAAACATATAAACTTTAGAAACCTAATACATATTTGTTTTCTTATGGGATGGAAAGACGCACCAAAACATGTATGTAAAAAAAAGACAAAGGCAGGACTGGTCTTCTGTTGCCCGAACAAAAAAAAATGCCCGGCACGAAATGATTGCCTCAGACAATACGGCATTTCAGACGATTTATATCACAGGATAAAAGAATCATTTGAAGCAGACTTTGACGACAGACACCCAAAGATAGATGTCTGTTTCGGTTCCCTCATATGGTGTTGCAAAGATACAAGAATATGTCTCAGACGTGACCGCGCACTCAGAAAGCTTGGAATGACGTTTAAAGAGTATATGGCCCTGAAAAAGAAGATGTCACTAGAATTCGAAAAAATCAATGATAATTAATAACATCCCATCCACTTTTCTTCTAAGATTTAAAAAATATATAAATCAAGCATAGAAATATATAACAACAGCTCAAAATTAATCACAGCAGAGGATACTTATGCCAGACATAAAAGCCCGTACAAGACAACTAGCGCTATTGAACGCAAAAAAATTTGAGGGAAAAGCAAACCCAAAAGCGCTATTAGGCTCACTTCTTGCAGAATTTCCAGATTACAGAAAAGACATAAGATCACTCCAAAAGATAATAAACACCACAACAGACGAAATAAACAGCATGACACCTGAAGAACAACAAGAGATAATCACCAAAGAACAGATAACAGAAAAACCAAAAAAAGAGAAAAGAACAGGGCTTCCTGAACTGAAAAATGCAGTCAGAGGAAAAATAGTCATGCGCATTGAACCATCACCATCCGGACCATTGCATATCGGTCACGCATTCCCGCTGATCCTAAATTCAGAATACTGCCGGATGTACGACGGAAAGATGATACTGCGGATTTCAGACACGAATGCGAACAACATTTACACCCCAGCATACAAGATGATTGAAGAGGACGCAAGATGGTTGACAAATAATAAGATAGACAGCGTCATAATCCAATCAGATAGGATGGAACTGTACTACAGCACCATGAAAACACTCCTTGAAAAAAATCACGCCTACATCTGCACCTGCCGACCAGAAGAGTTCAAGAAACTGATAGATGCAAAGACCGCATGCCCATGCAGAAACCAAACTCCAGACCAGAACCTAAAAAGATGGCAGATGATGTTCAAAGAATACAAAGAAGGCGAAGCAGTAGTTAGGGTAAAAACAGACATAAAACACAAAAACCCTGCAGTGCGCGACTGGCCGGCGTTCCGGATAAATGACGAACCGCACCCACGGACAAAAGATAGATACCGAGTCTGGCCCCTGATGAACTTTGCAGTCGCAGTCGACGACCATGACCTTGGACTCACACACATAATAAAGGGAAAAGACCACATAACAAACACAGAACGACAGATGTACATGTACGATTACCTGAACTGGAAACACCCAGAATTCATCCACATAGGCCCAATAAACTTCAAAGGTTTTGAAGTCCGCACATCCAAGACAAGAAAAGCGATAGATGAAAAAACCTATGACGGTTGGGATGATGTCAGGATACCATTCATACGCGCACTCAAACGTCGAGGATTCCAGGCCAAAGCGATACAAAAGATAGTGATTGAGACAGGCCCAAGCAAGACCGACAAGACAGTCGAGATTACAGATTTCTTCAAGACAGTTGAGAAGTTCAACAAGGACATAATAGACCCTACCTCGCGCAGACTATTCTTCACACAGAACCCAATTGAAATCACAATCAAAGACTGTAACAAGACAATTGAGATAGAAAACCACCCAGACAACAAAGATCTCGGAACCAGAAAGATAGAGGTCAATGAAACAATCTGCATCACAAAAGAGGATTACGATAACCTAAAAGGACGCGCCGTAAGACTTAGAAAACTTGCAGACGGAATCTTAGATAAAAACTTCAAGATACAGGACCTGAAAGACCAAAGACCACAGGTAATCCAGTGGGTGCCTAACAACAGCCCGAAAGCGACCATCCTAACCCCTGACGGAAAGAAGATGGAAGGCCTTACAGAAAAAGAGACAGAAAAACTAAAAGAGGGCGCCATAATCCAGTTTGAAAGGGTAGGTTTCTGTAGATTGGACAAAAAGAATCCATTAGTATTTTGTTTCGCGCATAAATAGTGTAATTATATGGAATAAATTCCGTTTAATTCGTTGTTAAACTCAATCGACGGCGGCTCGCACGACAATTTGGTAAAAACCTAAGTATTTCGGAAAACATATAAATACATTAATGCTAATGTAAAAACATGAATCATAAAACTTTTTTGGCATTGATAATCTTAGGAATTATTCTTATTAGTGGATGCGTGCAAAAATTTTCAGAACCAAAAATAATGCAAAGTGAATTTCAGTACGATACAACTATAGAAAAAATTGAATTTGATACTGCAAATGTTTTTGAAAAATCAAAAAATAACAATTACATCATTCGTATTTTAAAAACACCAAAAATATGTAAAAATCCAGATGAACACACATGCAGTTATAAAAATGAAATCCCTGCAGAGTACGAATACATAAATATTGATCAAAAGAATTTTTCTACAATAGAAGAAGCATTTCCAAAATATTTTAAATCTATTAGCTTAAACGGAACGGGTTTAAGAATTGATGAGGAAGACATCCATATTTCTGTTTCAACAATTGATTATCAATGGCGTATTTTAACATCTACACATAATAAATGGATGATTATAGTCGTACCTAATAAAAAAATACAAACAACAGATATAAAACAATCAATAAATCAAGAATTAAAAAATTTAGGTATTTCTTCAAAGAATATAAACTTTGTATTTAGAGAATATACCCCTAATCAATTACACTAACTTATTTTAACGAGCCGCCACCGACTTCTCCGCTACGCTTCGACCCTGTGGGGCGTATAACAAGTGCTTTTAAGATTCCGCCTACAGCTTCACCCAAATTCTTACTAATAATCAACATAAGTACAAGAACTTCTCAAAAGCACATTAGTTAAACTCAATAAAAAAATCGGCTAAATATAGAAATGGTTTGGGGCTTAAATTATTCTATATACTGTAGGTTGCCATAGATTCCATTTTGTCTTTTCATGTTCCCTAGCTTTCCCTGTCAAACAAGAATCTAATCTTAATCCATCTGGAATATTTTCATTAGATAATGGTCGTGCTACATATATTAATCCACCCTTTGGCAAACAGGTTACCAACCCCTTAAATGCTTCAATGTCATCTTGACAATATATATCCGGATTTGATAAATATATTTTTGTTTGATTACCTTCTTGAACGGCAGCAAAAATATCTGTACACTCTTTTATACATAATCTGTCCAAATTATCCCTGATTCTATCAAGTTTTCCAGATTGTAAAAAGAATTCATTTCTTCTGTCTATGTTGAATTGAACTAATTCAAAATCTCTTGCACCACGATTTGCTCCATCATCATACCCTAATTCATCAATTCTAAGAAACTCCCCATAATCTCCATTTCTTAACAATTCTTCTCTTTTTCTAATATAATCTACTTGGTTGCCTCTTAGTTCAGCAACCCTCACAGATTTTGAACCATCAAGAAGAGCAAAAGCCTGATCTCCTGAAGACCCAATAGCCAAAATTGCATCATCTAAATTAATATCTAATCCTTCAATTATTGCTCTCAAACTTTCATTTGTATGACTATAATTCAGATTCTTGTTAATTTTAAATGTCATAGGTATAGAGTATTATATGTTTTTATAAATCTTTCTGTAAGTTATCACTACGGAGTTACATTACTCCTAAAAACCCTTATTCTTTTAACTAAAGGTGCTTCACACTTAATACGCCGATTTTTTTACTTTGAATTTTTATGGATTACCTCAAAAAATTCAACTTCCCTTTATTAATCGCAATGTTAAATATAATTAACAGCTCAGCATAAAATAACTCTTAAATATAAAGCTTTGTATTAATGATACGGTCACCAAAATAACCAATCCCATAAAGACCCGAACCCATAGCAATAATTATTAATCAAAATCTCCAAATACCACAAATTTAACAAATTCTTCACACAGATGAAAGACATATAAATAAAAACAGATTATTAGACACATGGAAACTTGGTTCTTGTTCGGCATCTTAAGTTATCTGTCATATGCGATATCGACATCGATTGATAAATATATGATGAATAACAGATATGACACGATAAAGACAAATACTCTAAAAATGTTTTTTGACGGGATAATACTTCTGATAGCAAGCTCAATATTTTTCAACTTACAGATAACCAATAATCTCATTTTTGGTTCCTTGATCCTTGGAAGCATCTATGCATTCTCAGGAATCTTCTATTTTGAAACACTAAACCTTAAAGATGTCAGTTCAATCGTCCCTTATTACAGCTCTGCAGCATTATTATTCGTCTTTTTTGGATCAATAGTCTTCTTTAACGAAATTGTCAATATATTCAATTATCTAGGTATTGCAGCAATAATAATCGGTATATACCTTGTCCTCTCAGAGACAGGTCTGAAACTCCCAAGAAAAGATAAAGGATTGATTTATGCAACAATAATAATCATATCCAGTGTTTTATATTCACTCCTCACTAAACTATTCTTAAATGACATAGAACCCATGGCACTCGCAATCTGTATGTATTTCTCAGCAACATTATTTCTGATATTGTACCTACACATATTCAAGAAAGAGAACCTGAAACAGATTACACATTATAAAATGTATAAGAAACAGATAAAGAACATATTTATCGCATCCATCTTTGGAGCATTAGGTACATTTCTCCTATATTATGCATTATCCATCGGAAATGCATCGAAAGTATACCCTCTGGTCGGACTCCAGATGATATTTATATTTATGATCGCCACAATAATGCTTAAAGAACAGTTCAAGTGGCATAAGCTTATAGGAATACTCACAATTGCCATCGGTATATTCCTTATTTCAATTTAACATGCAAAAACCCCAAACCAACCCAAAGCTTTTTAAACTTTTAGCTATTAACACTCTACATATTACTTACTTTGAGCCACGTTCTCAAAATATAAAGATATACAAACGGTGTCATGATATGAAACTTCCGGAAGAGATTAAAAGATTCTGCCCATCCTGCAACACTCACAATGTGCACAAGATAAAACGGGTAAAGACTGCAGGTCGTGCAAAAGCTAGCCTGAAAAAAAGAGATAGACACATCCGAGAAAAACTACACAAGGGATACGGTGGAAGTCCAAAACCATTGCCTGCAAACAGTAATAGATATGGTGCAAAGACAAGCCAGAAAATCATGATAAAATTCACATGTACAAAATGCAACAAGTCACACCAGAGCACATCCCCAAAAAGATCAAAGAAATTCGAAATTACAAAATAAATGGTGAATATATATGGTAGGCACATTCATGAAAGTCAAATGTTCAAAATGCAGCAATGAGCAGAATATCTTCAGCAAAGCAGCAACTAATGTAAAATGCCTTGTCTGTGAAAGCACACTCGCAGAGGCTACAGGTGGAAACGCAAAAGTGAAAGCTGAAATTGTTGAAAAGCTCAAATAATTTTTTTCTTTTTTTAAATTCAAACAAAAACCCACAGGATCAATTATGTGAATGACTATGCAGACAAAGACAAACAAACCAAAAATAGGCGAAATAGTAATAGCCGAAGTCATAAGCATAAACCCGAACAGTATCTACGTCAAACTTGACGAATATAACATGAACGGAATGATCCACGTTACAGAACTGTCAACAAGCTGGGTCAAAGACATCCGTAAAGTTGCAAAAAAGGGACAGAAACTAGTTCTGAAAACACTTCCCGCACGAGGAGACGGACGAATCGCAAGTCTTTCTTTAAAAAGAGTAAAACCATCACAGAAACGTGAGAAACTAGAATTCATAAAAAATGAAAAAAGAGCAACAAAAATCCTTGATTTCATTGTAGAAAAACTAGAATTGAAAGACAATAAGGACGACATAAAAAAGATAACAGACACACTTATTGAATACTACGAAAGTCTCTACAACGCATTCAGCTCAATATCCTCTGAAGGTATGGACAAAGACCTTACCAAAGAATTAAAAGAGAACTGGGCAAAAGAGATAGAAACAATCGCAAAAGAGAAGATAAAACCAAAGATACTGACTATCCGAGGAAACCTGACAATAAAGATTACATCCCATAATGGCCTAAAAACCATAAAAGAGGCATTAAATATAAATAATTCAAAAATCAAGATAAGTTATATCAGCGCACCAAAATACATGATTGAGATTGAAGGCAAGAATTATGCAGACATGGAAAAAGAACTTGCCAAAACAGTTGAAGACATCACATCCACAGTAAAAAGCGGTAAAGGAACATGTCAATTTGCAAAGGTGTAAATTATTATGTCCACAATACTAAGATGCACAGTATGCCACAAATACACAATGAAAGAAACTTGTCCAGACTGCAGTTCAAGAACAATCGATCCGCAACCACCAAAATTTTCACCGCAAGACAAATATGGTAGTTACAGACGACAGATGAAGCGCGAGATTGAGATGAAAAAAAAAGGGGCGAATAAAGATGAAAACAACTGAGATAACTGTATTGAAAAAACCAGAACTGAATAACCCAATATTTATTGAAGGTTTACCTGGTGTAGGCTATATTGGCCGAAACGTAGCAGGATACCTTATCGACACACTTAAAGCAGAAAAATTCGCAGAACTGCATTCATTCCATTTCCCACCGGTTGCAATGCTAGATTCAGACAAGACTGGAAAGATGAGCGCCTTAAAAAACGAATTTTATTTCTACAAAGCAAAGAACAAGACTGAGAAAGACATGATAATTCTCATTGGCGACGCACAGAGCATGGATCCGGTAGGACATTACGAGATATCAAAAGAAGTAATAAATTTCATAAAAGAATTCAAACCAGAAATGGTACTTACTCTTGGTGGTTTTGCAACCGGAAAACTTGATAATAAGACCCAGACAGTATTCGGTGCAGCAGTAAAAGATGAAATCATCACTAAATTCGGGAAAAAAGGCATAAAATTCAAAGACACAAACATAGGTCAGATCATTGGTGCTTCAGGACTTATGGTACTGGAAGCTGAAAAAAATGACATCGATGCAGTGTGCCTTATGGGCGAGACATCAGGAATGCTCTTATCAGACCCTAAAGCGACAGAAAGTGTACTTGAATTCATAACTAAATATTTCAAATTAAAGATAGACATGTCAAAGATCGAAGAGAAAGTCAAAGAGACGGGCGATGTCATAAAAAAGATAGAATCGCTCCAGAAGAAACTGACATCACAGAGCATGCCAAAACAGAGCAAGGATGACGAACACTTAGGATACATAGGTTAATGGTGAAAAAGATGGAAAAATACTCAAGATTTGAAAAAGCAAGGATTATATGCGCACGAGCACTGCAACTTTCAATGGGCGCACCAAGTCTTCTGAAGAAAGCTCCCGGAAATCCGATTGAAGCTGCAAAAGAAGAATACGCAACAGATGTCATCCCTATAACAGTCGTAAGACATTGATTTTTTCAATTTTATTGATTTTTTATTTTTATATACATCTTCTAATTTTAATTCTTAATTTCTAAACATATATACCACCCGCAACCAATTATAACCAGATCGCCATGATAATACACAATCTTCACGCAGAAAAAATTCTTGACAGCCGTGGTAACTGGACTGTTCGCGCATACGTCAACGGCATATCAGGCACAGCACCAAGCGGTGCATCGACCGGCACTTATGAAGCAAAAGTGATACCTGCAGACAAGGCAGTAGACATGATAAACACAAAACTCCAACGCCTTGTAGGAGAAAGCTTCAACCAGACAGATGCAGACATATTGATAGAAACCCTTGACGGCACAGATAACTTCGACAAGATTGGCGGAAACACGGCAATAGCAGTATCATTTGCAGTCTTCAATGCGATCCACAATTCAAAAAAGATCACAAAAGAAATATTCCCATACCCATTGGGCAACGTATTCGGTGGTGGCGCGCATGGCGGATCAACCACATTCCAGGAATTCCTCGCACTACCGACCAAAGCAGGATCAATGTATGAGGCATTGGACACGAATGTACAGCTCCATAAGAGATTAAGAGAGACTCTCAACAGAAAAGCAAAGACAGTCGGCATAAACGACGAAGGCGCACTGACCGCAGACATAGATGACTTCAAAGCGCTCGACATAATTACAGACATAGCAGAGGATGTAGGATGCAGGATAGGTCTTGACGTTGCCGCATCAGAATTCTTCAATAAAGGAAAATACACATACAGATCACTCAAAAGAACATTGACACCTGAAGACCAGCTTGATTTCCTGACCGAGACCGCAAAAAAATACAGATTAGCATACATAGAGGACCCTTTTGAAGAGAATGACTTTAAGAACACGCAAGAGCTGACAAAAAAAATAGGGAACAGATGCCTGGTATGCGGTGATGATCTTTTTGTCACAGATGAGAAAAGACTCCAGAAAGGCATAACATTGGGTGCAGCAAATTCATTGATAATAAAACCGAATCAGGCAGGCACAATATCACTCGCGCAAGATACAATGACTCTTGCAAAGAAACATGACATAACACCAATTGTGTCACACAGGTCAGGCGAAACTGAAGACTCCACCATAAGCCGGCTTGCACTATTCTGGGGTGCACCGATAATCAAGGCAGGCGTGATAGACATGCGCATCTCAAAACTGAATGAACTCATACATTTATGGAACATGGCAGAGACACCTAAAATGGCGAAATTGAAACTGAACAGATAGAATCTCAAAAAAACAGCAGACATCCCATAAACCTTTAAAAAGATTTCACATCAAATACTCTTACAATTTCTTAGCAAGCATAATGCTTAAAGGAACTGATATTTAAAAAAAATAAAAAATAATAAGGTGTTTATAGATGACCGAAAATGCAAAAGTGGCACTGGAACAGACAGGAGAGACTAAACTCCTACCAGCAAGCAATTACCTCTCAGCAGGTATCCATATAGGTATGAAGCAGAGAGTAAAAGCTATGGACCGATACATCTACAAAGTACGATCCGACAAATTAGCTGTCTTCAATGTACAGCTTATAGATGAACAGATACAGAATGTTGCAAACCTGCTTTCTCAATACAACCCCGAAGACATACTAGTCGTATCAAGGAAGAAGAACGGCCACAAACCGGTTGTTAAGTTCGCAGAAGCTATAGGCGGTGCAAAAGTCATATATGGACGATTCTATCCGGGAACACTTACAAACCCGAATTACGAGAAATACATAGAACCAAAAATTGTTATTGTTACAGACCCGTTCTTAGACAAGCAGATCGTTGATGAAGCATTCAATTCAAACGTACCGATTGTCGGTCTTTGCGATACGTTCAACAACCCAAAAAATCTTGACATAATCATCTCGATGAATAACAAAGGTAAAAAAGCGATAGCGCTTGTTTACTGGCTTCTTGCACGAGAGATACTCAAGAACAAAGGCGAGATAAAAGGCGACGCAGAATTCAAGTTCACACTTGACGACTTTGAAATGCCTGAATTTGAAGAAAGGGACACTGCAGACAAAAAATAAACCCAAAACCCCAACCCTTTTTTAATCTTTTTTTCTTATTTCTATATTTACATTTTTTCTCACATCTAATCAAAAAATACATAATCTGAAAGTTACCACCCAAAGTGGTGATTCTGTGCATAAAACACCCATTTAAGGTTATAATCAATTATATATGCATAAAAATACAATATATATGCATGGATCCAGAAGATCAGATACCGAATGAGCTTTTAGACCAGTTAAAAGACTTTGGTTTCACAAACTATGAAGCAAAAGCATACATCACACTTGTTGATCAAGGTATCCTTTCTGCGCCAGAGATCGCAAAAAAGAGCGGATTACCCAAAAGCAGGATATATGACACACTCAAAATGCTCCAAACTAAGAGGATGATTGAAGAATTCCCTGGTACCCCAAGAAAATTCAAGGCAAGAAACCCATCATTTGTAATTGATGACCTTGTACAAAAAAAAGAAAAACACTTTAAAAATCAAAAGTCCAACGCAATTAATTTAAAAACAAGACTTAACACGATGATAAACAACACAGAAAAGACATATCTTTCAAATGAATCAATTCTCTGGACTGTGAACGGTCGTCGCGGATTCCATGAAAAATTTGCAGAGATGGGTGCAAGAGCCACAGAAGAAGTAAAGGTGATAACCCCTTATTTCTCAAGGAATACAATCTTAGAGAAATCAATAAATTCAGCAAGATCAAGAAACGTAAAATTCACAGGAATAACTACACTAAATGACGAGAACAGAGACAGAGTAAGATATTATATTGAATACTTCAACAGCATATACAGATTCGCTGGAGACATACCACTCACATTGATAATTATTGATGATAAAGAATGTATGTACCGAATGAATTACCAGACAAACGGTCAATTGAATTATGTAGGTGTCCATTCAACCAACACAGGACTGATAAAAGCATTCACACAATATTGGGACGGACTTATGAAAGATTCAACCATCATCAATTCTTTTTAAATGATTAAAAACGCAAAACACCCCTCATCCCACCACACATTAACCGCATTTAAGTGATTACCTACAACTATTAAAAAATATAAAAAGTATATATACTACTCACACCCAAATTTAAAATGAAATACAATTCTTTTCAAAAACAGGTGAGATTATGGGATTCCTCAATAAAATAAAAACATCAATCGGATTAAAAGCTGATGAACATCTTAATCAGGCAAAAGACAATACTAATACTAATATTTCTTTGCAAGATTCACAGATAATAAAAAATCTAGATCAAACAGATCAAAAACCGACTACTATAGACAGTCAAAATATAATGACAGATAATACACCAGATATCACAACAAAAAATCTAACAGATGAAACAATACCACAGAACACACTAGAACCCGAATTAGGAGACACGAACACAACAACAGACCTAAATAAAGAAGAGATTGCCGCACCATTCACAGAACAGAATAAAGAAGACACAATGACAGCAATACCAGAAACAGACACATCTGTTGATAACCCTGCTGAAAAACTGAAAAGCATAAAAGAAGAAAAAGAACGGATATCCAACCAACTTGAAAAGCTTACTGCAGAAATCGACAGCATAATAATAAATCTAGAAAAAGAATTTACGGAAGACAAAAAAACAGCAACAGATGATAAAGACACTAACAAAGATGATACAAAAAATAAAGAAGAGAAACCAATAAAAAAGGTTGAAGACACCAAAAAAACAGAAACAGACATCAACACCAAACAATCAACCAAAAAAGATACAGACGAAAATAACAAAGCAAAAAGCAAAGAAACAGCAAAAGATGCAAATGTAACTGAAAAAGATCTTAAAGAACTCGAAGAATTTCTTTCTAAAGAGAAGATAAAGAAGATACCAAAGAAATAATGTAACAAAAGATAAAATACAGACAGATCCAGGTGTATCCCAAAAATCAAAGACTATCAATCTCGCGAATAAAATCTATGAAAACTTAGAAAATCTTTTAGGCAACCATATTTTAAAAAAGCACAGAAACACACAAGACAATTATGATATGGATATTCTTTTAGAAGATATCATAGATCCGTTAAGAGGAATAATTATTGATAAAAAAGACACATAACAGCTATACTTTTGGAGACCTGACTGACGAAACAGTACCCCTTCTGATGGATCTATGTAATGATGACGAAAAAAGAACTAAATGGCACACGAATATAAGTTTAGACCACCTTGAATATGCACCAACACTAAGAGAACTGATATATCCACACTTAACAGAAAGATCAAATGATAATTATCATTTCTCAGGTAAAGTTTACCCCCATACAAATCAAAAATACACAGATAATACGAATAAAGATATAAACGTTACTAATAACTATAACTATATTGATTTCTATGGATTCCGAAATACTTGAAAAAATGATTGAAGAAAGAAATAAAGGCAAGAGTCTTTCTGAACTTTCAAAAAAATACGAAATCCCCCGATCAGAAATAAAAAAAGAACTGCAGAAAAAGATGAGCAAAGATGAATTCTATACGTTAGACATCGATTATAACACAGATAATGGTGAAAAGATACAAAAGATAATGCATGACAGAATTCTTGAAATATTAGCAGAATATCATCCTGATGCAGAAATACCATCCACCGCACAAAAATTTGTAAAGATCCATG
>DAOVHT010000146.1 GCA_030671745.1 Candidatus Nanohaloarchaea archaeon | reverse complement strand
TTATCCCGTAAAAAACTTGTGTTTCGTTATGTTTCTCTTTCAACTTTTCAAAAAGTTCATTGAACCGATCAGTAAAGGAAGAAAGAATTGTTTCCCCTTCTTCTGAATTGAAAGTGTTTTTTATATGATTCACCGCTAAAAGGAATTTCTATCTCTGTTTTATTTTCAATAACCCAATTTGTTACAAAAGGTAATCCAAGCAACATATCATAAATATTATATTTAGTATCAAAACCACAATAATCATTATCAACAACCCATTTCTTATTTTTTAAATCAGGTGTATACATTAATTTAATATTTAAGTCTTTGTGAGTTGTTTTCATAACTAATGGATAGTAATTTATCTTTAAAAATATATTGGTTTCAAAAACATTTAAACCCCAACAGCCAATATATTCATATGGCAAACATACCATCAGCTGCAGCCGATCGCCTGTTAAGGAATGCGGGCGCAGAAAGAGTATCAACAAGAGCCGCAACCCTATTTGCGGAAATCCTTGAAGACATGGCTGATGAGGTAGCCAAAAGTGCAGTCACCTTTGCAGAGCACGCCGGAAGAAACACGGTCAAGGCAAAAGACATAAGGCTTGCAAAAGACATGTGATATTATTATTAGAATTTACTTTTTACCGATATTTTTCTCAATACCATCTATCCTTTTCAATATCTTGTCCTGATTATCAAACATCCTCTGTTGCACAGGATTGATGCGCGCATATATCTCAGTCTCAAGCTGGAACGTCTTAAGTTTCTTTAGGTCGATGTAACCTAAGATGGTGATAAATACAAAAGTACCGAGACCGAGCACAATGATCCAGTATCTGCCTTGCAGGAATGAAAACATGTCATACTCTTTCATGCTTGTGACCGATATGAAAAGAAGCATTGCGAAATTGATATAGCTGAGCCAGTATTTACCACGGTCCATAGCCATCTTCGCTTTGATCAGCAATTCTTTCATGCAACTATTTAAAATAATGATTATTTAAATTTAAGCACAGGTGTATATTTATGGATATCGACGTGACCTATGAAGGCAAGAAGAACAGACTAAGTTTTGACAGGATCCCGAAAATATCAGAGTTGATGGATGCGCTTGACATAAACACAGAAACAGTTCTGGTAAAGATAAACAACGAGATAGAACCTGAAGATATAAAAATAAAAAAAGAAGATAAGATAGAGATGATAAAGATCATCTCTGGCGGTTAATACCTAAAGATCTTAAATATCAATTACTTTTTCCTTTTAGGAGCAGCCTTTCTTTTTGCCGGTGCTTTTTTCCGTGCAGGTGCCTTTCTTTTTGCCGGAGCCTTTGTCTTTTTTCTGGCTGCAGGTTTCCTGACAGTCTTTTTCACAGCAACCGGTTTTCTTGCCACAGCCTTAGCAGGTACCTTTTTCTTAAGTAGACCATATATAGGACAAGTTCCAATAGCACCGGTCACAAGAAGAACAACACTAACAACTGCACCGACAGTATATGCAGTTCCTGTAAGTGAAAGCACAAATGGAGTATTCAAGACCACACTCGGTAATATTACAGCACCAGCGATTATTCTTACTGCTCTATCTTTCTGACTCATATTTTTTTTCATGATTATGTCACCTGCAGATAATGGGAAACCTACCATATATATAGTTTTCGGTTTTTACTCCAATCAATTTTTATTTTTAAAGCACCAAATAGATACCATGCTTAAGAAAAAAGAAAAAGCAGTGCTTTTAAAACTAATAAAAAACGGTAGGAAGACAGACAAGCAGATTGCAAAAGAGCTTGACACGACCCAGCCGACAGTCACAAGGATAAGGCAGAAGCTTGAGCGCGAAAAGAACATATTAGAATACCATGCCCGCCCGTCTTTCAAGAAGATAGGACTGAACATAATAATCATAACTTTCATGCAATGGGCCGACTACTCAAAAAAAGAAGAGCTTGCAAAGTTCATAAAAGATATGAAAACCAATAAGAACATACTATGTTTTGCAAGAGGTAACGGTCTCTCAGGGAGGACAGCAGTTTTCATATCAGCTCATAAGGATATGAAATGTTATGAAGACTTCATAGTAGACATAAAGACAATATGGGGCACATACATAAAAAGCACAGACCAGTTCATATCTTCAATAGAGAACGTATTCAAATCATTTGATTGTTCCGATGTGGCAGCCCTTATTCTTGAGGATAAATAAGCTTTTTCAATTTTTCTTGACTTTTCCATATTCTGCCAAGACCTTAGCAGCTTTCATGGCCCGCCATGGCGTAGGGAACGTGGGTATCCCGGAACTTTCAAGCCTAAGAAGCATGTCTGTCGTGTACCTGCTACCGACCCCTCCACAGATTATAGGTTTTTTTGTAGTCTCAGAAATCCGTGATATGACATCAACCACACCCGAATCAAGAGTGGTACCGAGCGCCCATATGAACACGACAATGATATCAACATTCTTATCCTTGATCAATGTAGCAAGTGCCCTCTCAAACCTTTCCTCAGTAGCGTCCCCGATCAGGTCCAATGGATTATGCACTCCGGCAAAACCTGGCATGACCTTTTTGATTTTCTCAACGCTCGAATGCGAGAATTCAGCGAGTTTCAGTCTTTCATGGATGCACGCATCAGCTGAAAGCACACCGTAACCGCCACCATTAGTAACAATGGCCACCCTGTTACCTTTGGCAAGTCTCTGTTTGCTCAATACCTTTGTAAAATCAAAAAGTTCATCAAGAGTCTTAGCTTCGGTGGCACCCACCTGTCTCATTGCAGAACTGAATATGTTATAGCTACCGGCAAGAGTACCCGTATGCGATGCGGCCGCCTTTGCACCCTTATCGCTTTTACCAGCCTTGAGGACTATTACAGGTTTAGTCTTGGTTGTCCTTTTCAGGCTTTTCATCAGTT
>DAOVHT010000063.1 GCA_030671745.1 Candidatus Nanohaloarchaea archaeon | reverse complement strand
CATCGTTATGTTCTCTCTTATTGTTGTCGAGAATATTTCTGGGTCTTGTGGGATGAGCGCGATCGATGAGCTTATGTCTCTGAAATCGTTTTCAAGGTGCTTTCTGTCAACTGATAAGTCTACATGGGAGGGTCTGTATAATTGTCGTATTATCTTCAGCAATGTGGTCTTTCCGCTACCGCTCTCGCCTATGAGTGCTATCCGTTTACCGTTTTCAATCGTCAGTGAGATGTTGTCAAGGTGCTGGTCGCAACCCTCTTTATTGTGGTATGAGAATGACAGGTTATCGATATTCAGTTCTTTCCAGTCTTTTTTGATCAGTTTTATCTCATGCATCTTAATCTTTTCAAATTCGTCTGAGATCTCTTCAGCATTCATGACAGCTGTCCTTTCACGGACTATGTCACCGTAACGGTAGGTGAACCTGAAGAATAGCTGGTTTATCTTGTTCATGTAGCCGTAAAGTGCGAAGAGACTGCCCACAAGTACGGTCGTGCCTGATCTTAAGCTGAAGTATATGTAGGTTGCAAGGACTAAGAATTTCATCATGGATGTGCAGAATGATACGAGGAACCATTTGATCTCGTTCAACTTGTGGTTGGCTACGAAAAGTCTGAAAGGTGCCATGAGACTCTTGAATACTGATTTTGAGATGAGGTTTTCAGTCCTTAAGATAATTACTGTCGTTATGTTGCTTATGGTGTCATATATCTTTGCGGATATCTTGTTTTCTGCGTGGTTCAGTTTTATGTATTGTATTATGAGTCTCTTGTCAAACTTGATTATTATGTTCAAGGTGATTATTACTATGAAAAGCACGATGTAGCTTGAATGAAGATTGAAGTATACCAAGGCTATGTATGAGCCGATAAATTTGACTATTGTGTCTATCACTTCATAGGTGTTTGATGAATACCTGTAAAGTGCGCTTGTGGCCTTATCTACCTTATCTATCGTGTCGCCGGAATGGTGGTCTGTGTGCCATTTTGCGGGCAGGGACATCGTGCCGTCAAGCAGGTATCTCTTGTAGTTTGCGCGAACCTTGAATGCGTTTGAGAATTCCAGGACACGGGCAGGACCGTGGAACAGCCAGAATAGGATTGAAAGTACCACGAAAAGTGATATGTAAAGGATGATCAGGTTTATGTTTTCTGCGTTCAATCCCTCTGTCTGTATGGTGTTCAGTATCTTTGCGATGATCAACGGTTCAATCAGGTTCAGTATGTTTGCTATGATGAACATCGTAAAGTAAAGTATTACTTGTTTCCTGTTGCCTTTTGAGTATTTCCACATGGTGCGTGTGAGGTATATTACCGGGGTGTCTCTTAACGCCATATCCTATACTTTGCATTTTGGTTTAAATATATTTGCGTGTTGGTTTTTTGCGGTTTTTAGCAAAATTAATTTAAAACTATCTTACCCTGTTTATATCAAGTGATAATTATGATGCCAGGAATGAATCCGAAACAGATGAAAAGCATGATGAAGCAGATGGGTATGCAGATGGTCGAGATTGATGCCTCTGAAGTTGTTATCAAGTGCGCAGACAAAGAGATCGTGATAACAAATCCGCAGGTCTCAAAAGTTAAGGCGATGGGTCAGGAAACGTTCCAGATTGTAGGTACTGTTTCTGAAAGGTCGCTCGCTATAGCTGAAACGTTTACTGAAGAGGATGTCAAGATGGTTGCGGAACAGGCTGAAGTGTCTCTTGATGATGCTCGTTCTGCACTTGAAGCGACAAATGGTGACATTGCAGAAGCTATCATGAAAGTTCAGGAAGAATGAATTTTTTCACCTTATCTTTCTTTTTACTATCTTTGTCCTTGTGAAATCTTCTCGTGCGCGCTCATTAAGTTTGGATATTATCATCCTCTTGTCGTTGTTAAGAGATGGGATGATGTAGTCTTCAAGGGCTGTCACTTTTCTTCTTGTCTTTGCAATCTCTTTCTTTAAGATTCTTGAGTTTGAGTCTATTTCCCCTACCTTTAATATTAAGGGTAAGGTGTCTTCAAAAAGTGTTGCGGCGCCGTCAAGTGTGGCATCTGAGTCTGTGATATTATAACCGCGCTCAAGGATGTCTCTTGAGTAGTCGGGGGTATTGATCTTTAACAGGTTGACACCCATTATCTTTTTCTCGTTTATTTCTGTCTCCTTTGCTTTTTGGACTGATGCGCCTAGGTATCGTGTCTCGATGTGACCTAATTGTCCTTGCGCGTCTTTTAATGTGTCAAATGCTTCGGTCATCTTTTTTTGCATGGTCTCTCTTTTGCGGTCGCTGTCTTTTGACATCGAGAAATATTCAAGTATCAGGGCTTCATTTTTCTCTTCAAGAAGGTTGTGGCCGGTCCTGCTCAGGTCAAGTGTTTCACTGATCCGTTTCAGTTCAGTCCGTGTAGGTTTTGATCTTTCGCTAATCATGTCTCTCGTACCAGAATCGTTCAATTATGTCTTTGTCAATTTTTGTCAGTTCTTCTTTAGGTAGGATCTTCAGCAGTTTCCAGCCGAGGTCAAGCGTATCTTTTATTGTTCTCTTCTGGTTCTGGTCTATGAATTTCTTGTCTATCTCTGCCTTGAATTTGAGATATTTCTTGTCAATTTCTGTCAGTGCGTCTTCACCTATTATGGCTTTCAGCTGCTCAAGCTTTTTTCCACGGGTGTAGAATGCGTAGATCTGGTCGGATACGGGCTTGTGGTCCTGTCGGGTCATGTTCAGGCCGATGCCGTGGTGCATCATCCGTGAAAGTGAGGGTATGATGTCTATCGGCGGGAATATGTTCTGTCTGTGGAGTGTGGGGGATAGGAGTATCTGGCCTTCGGTTATATATCCTGTGAGATCTGGGATGGGATGCGTGATGTCACCTTCGGGCATGGCTATAATAGGAATTTGCGTGATTGATCCTTTCTTGTCTTTTATTCTGCCTGTTCGTTCATAGATTGATGCCAGGTCTGAATAGAGGTATGGGGGGTAACCGCGTCTGCTTGGTACTTCTTCTTTTGATGCTGATATCTCTCTAAGTGCATTTGCGTAGTTTGTCATGTCTGAAAGTATGACCACCACGTTCCTGTCATGTTCCCAGGCAAAATATTCTGCGGTTGCAAGTGCTGCGCGTGGTGTCACTATCCGTTCAATTACTGGGTCTCCTGCCAGGTTTGCAAACACTATTATGTTCTCTAAAGCGCCCGTCTTTTCAAATTCTGAGACGAAATAGTTCAGTTCGTCATTTGTGACGCCGATTGCTGCAAATATTACAAGGTCTGACTTTATGTTTTTGGCAATGTCTGCGGCTAGTCTATTGTGGGGCATACCGTTCTCTGAAAATATGGGTAGTTTCTGGCCTCTGACGAGACTTAGGAGACCGTCAATTGATGACAGGCCGGTCTCGATGAATCTGCTTGGTACATCTCGTGATGATGGGTTTATAGGGTTGCCGTTTATGTTTATTCGTTTATCTGGGATGAATCTCATGTTTTTTGGTCTTCCTAGGCCGTCAAAGATGCCGCCTACCATGTCTTCTCCTACACCGATTGTGAAACTTTTTCCGAGGAATCGTATCTTTGTGCTTTTGGTGTCTATGTCTTGTGTGCCCTCAAAGACTTCAATTATTGCTAGGTCATCTTTCAGTTCTAGTACCTGGCCTGTCCGTTTCGTGCCGTCCTCAAGTAGGATTTTTACGAGTTCTTTGTATCTTGCGTCTTTTATGCCTTCGGCTATGATCAGAGGTCCTGCAACTTTGGTTATGGTCTCGTATTCTTTCAAGTCATTCACCTTTATCTAGGAGGTCGTCAAGGTCTATCTTGTCTTTCTTGCCTAACAGCGTCTCTTCAATCTTTCTTGATAGTGCGCCAAATTCGTCTCTTTTCTCAAATTTCATGCCTGCAATGTTTTCTATTAGGTCTGCATCTAATATGTCTTTCAGTTCTTTGTCATGTTCAAGGGCGATGAGTCCCATCTCGTAATAGATTGCGAATATCTTCAGCATCTCGTATTGCTTATCAAATGTGCAGTACATGTCAATCGTGTGGAATGCGTTCTGCTGCAGGAAATTTTCGCGGAACAGTTCTGCAACTTTCAATAAGAATTTGTCTTTGTCTTCCAGACCTTCGTAACCTACAAGGCGGACTATCTTTTCCAGTTCCTTTTCCTCTTGCAGTATTGACATGAGCAGGTCTCTTAATTCTGACCAGTCGTCGTAGTTGTCGTCATTTTTTATCTTTAGGTCGTCTGTGTAATGTGAATAGCTCTCAATCCAGTCGATTGCGGGGTAGTGGCGCATGTATGCAAGGTCGCTTCTCAAGGCCCAGAAACAACGGGTTATGCTTTTTGTGGCCTGGACTACAGGTTCTGAAAAGTCTCCGCCTGGAGGGGATACAGTACCCATGATGGTCAGGCTACCATTTTTGTCGTTCAGTGTCTTTACAATGCCTGACCTTTCGTAGAAGGATGTTATCTTTGAGGCTAGGTATGCAGGATAGCCTTCGTCGCCCGGCATCTCTTCAAGCATACCTGAGATCTCTCTTACGGCTTCGGCCCAACGTGATGTCGAGTCGGCAATGAGTAGGACGTTCAAGCCCATGTCACGGTAATATTCACCTATTGTTGTGGCAAGGTATATGCTTGAGATTCGGGCTGAGACCGGCATGTTTGATGTGTTTGCGATAATTATGCTTCTCTCCATTATGCTTTTCCCCGTTTTTTTATCTTTTATGTCAGGAAAGCTTGAGAGGACGTCTGCGCATTCATTGCCGCGTTCTCCTACCAATGCCATGATGACTATGTCTGCATCTGCGAACTTGGCTATCGTTTGAGTGGTGATTGTCTTTCCGCAACCGAAACCGCCTGGGATTGCGGCACAACCGCCTTTGGCAATCGGGAACATGGTGTCTATCACTCGCTGTCCTGTAATCAGTGTGGATTTTGGTGTATATTTTTCTTTGAATGGTCTTTTTGTGTAGACGGGCCACTGTGTTTGCATGGTCAGTTTTATTGTCTTTTCTTTGGTCTTCAATGTTCCGAAAATGTCTTTTACTGTGTAGTCGCCGGGTTTCAGTTTTGCAGTTCCAGTGTCAGTTGCAAATATCTTGTGGGTTATGTTATCTGTCTCTTGTACTTCTGCTATGATGTCGCCTTTATTTACCTTGCCGTCTTTGATTTTTTTAAGCGTCCATGTTTTTTTTTGGTTTAGTGGGTCTTTTGATATCCCTTTTTCTATGAACGGGTCCATGTCTTTCAGCGGGCGCTGGAGACCGTCAAATATGCTTCCTATGAGTCCGGGACCCAATGTTGCGGTGATCTGTGTGCCGACTGAGGTTATTGGGTCATTAATTTTTAGTCCGTCTGTGTCTTCAAATGCTTGGATTATGGCTTTTTTGTTTTCCAGTTTTATTATTTCGCCTATGAGTTTCTGTTTGCCTATGAGTACCTTTGAGTTCATCTTTGCATTTTCAAGGTCTTTTGCTTCAATTATGTGACCTGCAATCCGTGTGATCTTTCCCATCTATTGTTCCTCATCATAATCTGATTATTATCTTTCCCTGGGCTTCAAGAGCATTTAGTTCTGTTCTGAATTCTTCGGTCTTATCTTTGTCTACTATGAATATCTTTTCGTCTTTTGCATCTTTCGGGCTGTCGTAACTTGTTTTTATGCCTGCGAGGTTGAATCCTGTCACCGTATCTTTATTTCCTATAACACAAATCATTTCCAAACACTTCTCAGAACGCTTTTTATCAGTCTTGTTTCCATCTCTTTTCTGAACATGAATTCAATGTAGAGGCCGATGCCGAACGGGTCGGCCATAAGGGATTGTCTTGCATGGGTCTCAAGGGTTTTTTGCGGTGTATTTTTTGCTGTGTCTTTGCTGAACGGGTATGGTTGCGCGTGGTCTTTGCCTAATCGTGATATTGTTTTCTGGTTTATCATCTGCTTGTATAATTTTACGAAATTTTGTATAGGTTGTGTGGTTATCTTTTCAAGCTCTGACATGTATCTCTTGTCAAGTTCATGCTCAAGGTCGGATATTTTCTGCGTCTTTTTATAATTGGTCAAACCTTCCTTATATGCTTGATACCAGGGGGTTCCTTCAAGAGAGTTCTCGAGCGTGTTCAGGTCTTTTACGGTTTCGGGGGTATTGTAGATTGCGCCGTATCTTGTCAGGTCCTTTTTTATTTTTTGGATTGGTAT
>DAOVHT010000093.1 GCA_030671745.1 Candidatus Nanohaloarchaea archaeon | reverse complement strand
TTCAGTTGAATTGACTATGTCTAGAAAATACGGTCCTACAAGGATACCTGCAACAATATAGCCTATTATCAGAGGCTGTCTTAACAATCTCATAAACCCGGAGATTAAAGCAGTAATTCCTATGATTATGCTCAGTTCTAAAAATATATCCATCTAATTTCCACCATGTTAGATTCTAATGATTCTGCAATAGATCAAGTATGCTGCTAGGAGTTACGACCCCCAGAACCCTTTCATTTTTGTCTACAACGGGGATATACTCAAACCCTTCTTCATATACTAATTCTATAGCCTTGTTTATAGGTGTATCTAATTTGATGGTAGAATTATGCTTATTTATCAACTCTTTAGCGCACTTATAGAAAAATTCTCTTTTGTAACCTATGTTCAATTTCTTTGTAAGTTCTTCAGATTTCACTTGATGCAGAAATAATCTGATCAGGTCATCATTGCTTATCTCGCCGACAAATCTTTTGTCTTTTGTGACGACAATGCATACATTCGTGTCCTCTCGCTTCACTTTTTTGATTACCTTATCCACATCATCATCTGAATAGACAACTGCCGCTTTGATCATGGCATCTTTTACGGTCAGCTTCCTTATAGTTTTAGTTTCAGAAATAACCATTGATTCTTCATCTCTTGATCTTTTGACCCTATCAATTATCTTGATCTGCTTTATCGCGTCAGTAAGTATACTTCTGTTCATACGTATCTCCCCAGATACAAAAAATTATAGAAAAGGTCATATTTAAACTAAGAATATAAAATCAGAAAAGATGAAGTAAAAAGAAGGTAAAAACTTACTTGATGATAGAATCGCCCAACGCGGTAAGTATGATATACTTATGATTCCCCCGTATCTCAAAATCAATGTAGTTTAAAGCAATCAGATGGTTCAATCTTTTCTTGACGGTCGGTTTTGTAATCTTTAATCTGACCATCAGGTTTGTCTGATTGATCAATACACCTTTGATTTCTGCCTCTTTGATTATCTTTAATATCACCATCAATTCTTCAGGTATTAATCTGTTTATTTTCTGTCTATAGAACCGAGAGAATAAGTTGGATATGACGATGAACAATATTATGAAAAGCGATAACTGTAACATTGAATGAAGCACGGATGAACCTTTCAATATATGATCCAAGAATTCATCAAAAATTTCAGTTATGATAAATATGACAAAGACCAGATACAAAAGCCCTCTATCAGAATAATTCTTGAATTTGATTCATATCACCTCATCTATCTCAGATATCTTCTATTACATATTACTTATCTTTTCTTTATATTATCAATCATTTGATTATACTGAACTTAAATTATAAGGATTAAATATAAATTTTAGATACTATCACCCATCTAGACCTTAGGAAAATTTATATTATTTGTAACCCATATTAACCATATGTCATATGAAAGATTAAAACCATTCATATCATCCATATTAATCATCAGTATACTTTTTATAAGCGGTTGCACCCAACAGGATACCCAAGAAGAAAACGATGTCAGCCCAGCAACATCATCGCAAAAAGAAAGTGTTTCCATCAAGAATTTTGCCTTTGACCCCCAAACGATCACCATAAAGACAGGGACGACTGTAACCTGGACCAATGACGATTCTGTCCTTCATACAGTTACATCTGATGGAAATTTTGATTCCGGAACCCTAGACAAAGATGAAACCTTCAGCTATACGTTTGATGAAGAAGGAACTTTCAGTTACATCTGCACCATACATCCGCGTATGACCGGAAAAATAATAGTTAAGGAATAAGATATGCTAGAAGATGTAACTTACTACCTGATTTTTGGAAAGCCACTGATAATGTATTTAGGTCTCATGACACTGCTTTCTTTTTCATTCACGGCATCGATCGCAATTATGGATAAGAGAGGCCTAAAAATTATCCCGTTCAGATATCACCCAAAAATGGCTATCTTTTCTCTGACATTGGCAATTATCCATGGAACTCTGGGTGTATTGGCTTATTTTTAAACCGTTGCCCATACCCCAAAAACTATAACTTTTTGTATATGCCTAATTAAACAAACACCACAAAAACAAAAAAATTGAACTTAAGTAAACATCCTTACCTTATGGTAAATTTTCATACCTAATAAAAAAGATACTTATCAAAACATATAATTACAAAAGAAAAAAAACAAAATTTATTCAGAAAAAAGAACTAATTGATTTTTTAAAACCTGCTACAACACCTGAATAAGTCCCCGCAAAATCAGAACTTTTTGGATATCCAGCTCCTATAGTCTGAAAAAAACCTGCTTGTTTAAAACTGTCTAAAACCTTTTGCGATTTTTCATCTAAACTTTGACCATAAAAGAACATTTTTTTGGATTCCCTATCTCCAACAGTTAAACATACCATATAAGAATCATCACTTGAATTATCTTTAATATACAATCCAGTTTCACATGACATATCCCATAATTCCTCATTTAACTCATTTAATTGATAACTTTCTCTTCTGTCTGAGGCTTCCTCACTTTCAGGAGTTTCTATTGTTAGACTACCGTGACCATTATAATCCCATAAATCAGTCGTTAGCAATAACTTACTTGTTATCTCTGGTCTAACCTCTTTTAGAGCAGATTCTAATCTCTCTGCAGTTTCCATAAACTGATCATATGAGACCTTTTTAAATCCATTATTTATACTGAATCTATCCATAAAATATAATAGACTAAATAACTTTATAAACCTTTCGGACTGTAACTACTCTTGTGCGACAAAACAACAACAATCTCATTCATTTGATGTATTTACTGAATTGGGTTTCATCCTTTTTAGACAAAAACCCTTTAAATTTTACCTGCGCTCACACAAATTATATATACTAAAAAATCCTATTTGATTTTATGACTGATAAAATCATAATCAAAGAAGTACCGATAGACGAAGTCGTAAAAGTTAATGCAACAATTGTTGAATTCGATGCACAATACCAAAAAGATTATTTCGACAATAAATACAAAAATAAAGACAAACTAATTATTGTAGCCTACATTGACAATCATCCGACTGGATACATTGTAGGTTATGATAGATTTGAAGATGGTTCTTTTTATTGTTGGATGGCAGGAGTCAATCCAAGATTTAGAAAACTGAGCGTATTGAAAGCATTGATGAATTATGAAAACGCTTGGGCTAAAGAAAAAGGCTACAATACAATCAAGATAAAAACTAGAAATAATCGAAGAGAAATGTTATCTTATCTCATTAAGTACGGTTTCGCCTTTACAGAAGTCATACAATACCCAGATATTGACAATAATAGAATACTTCTAGAAAAAGAATTATAAGTGTATGTTGTTCTCATCATACGGTGTTTATTTTATATTAAATCTCTTGAGAATTATGTAAAGTCATCACCAAACACTTATAAATATATATACATTATTATAACACATGCCATTCGAAATAAATGAACACCCAATATATACTTCTATTTTATATGCTATAGGCACAGATCCTTTTGGAGAAAAATATACTGCTGAACTTGCAGATTTATCTATAATAATAACTAATGTTCCAGAAGAACATAAAACTAAAAAGATAACTATAAGCAGTGCACTAAAAACTTTAAAAAACGAAAATTATATAAAACAAATTCTTGACGAAAATAGTTATTATTTTCAAATTACTAACAAAGGAAAAGAATATATTATAGACAGCCTCAATAACTAATTCCTTCAAAACATAATGGAATACAAAAAACGACAGATACTTGACACGATAACAGGACAAAAAATAGATGCAATAAGACAACTGATTAAAAACAATTAACTCGCGATAAACATCAAAACAATATTCATTTCTCAAAAACTCCCCACCTTATAAAAAACTTACACGACAATAACCTAATTATGATCAAAAAGACCGGAAACAATTTCGATATCATAATCATCTCCGCCGAACCTTACGACGACCATCCCTCAAGCCCTGCAGGTATAATAGCAAAGGTACTGGACGCAAAAGGCTACGACATAGGAATCATAGACACCCCCGACTGGAAAAGTGACACAGATTTCCAAAAACTAGGCGCACCAAAACTCTGCTTCTGCGTAACATCCGGATCAATTGACAGTATGCTAAACAATTACACAACCCTAAAAAGAGACAGAAAAGACGACCCGCACGCAAAGATAACCGCAATGCCAGACCGCGCACTCATCGTCTACTGCAACAAGATAAGACAACTATTCAAAGAAAGTAAAATAGTGATAGGCGGTATTGAGGCATCGCTCAGACGTTTCGCGCACTACGACTACTGGAACAATAACATAAGGGCTACAATACTCGCCGACACGCGCGCAGACATACTGGTCTACGGTAACGGCGAGATCCAGTCCATTGAGATT
>DAOVHT010000002.1 GCA_030671745.1 Candidatus Nanohaloarchaea archaeon | reverse complement strand
CATTCTTAGTTCTCTCCTCAATCGTATTTGCAGTCGGTGGTAATACAAGTTCTGATGACTCGGGAAATGTGACAATAAAACAGATGACAAAGTTAATCGATTTTGTATTTGATGCCTTTGGATTTTCCGCCCATCTTGTCCTTGACAATGATAGTGCTTTAGATAATCAGACCTTGCATTTCTATGATGATTATACTTACCTTTCTTCTGATGTGACAGATAAGTCTGGGTTTGCTTCAGTCAACTATTCACCTTTGCCTGGCACATATAATCTCTCAATATTTTTTAACGGAACTGATAACTTATTCCCAGTCAGTATTTCACAAGATGTGATAGTACCTGTAGTTACAAATTCTGAAGTGACTGAGAACAATACAGTTTTAATTAATTCTACAATCCCGTGTGTCAATCTTTCAGATTTGAATGTTACTGATTTAGAAACATATTGTTATGGTCTCAATACAGTTGATTCTATATTATGTAATAATGATAGCAGCCTATGCAATATTTTTGAGGATAATATATATCTTAATATAGATAATTCAACAGACCTCGTTAACATAACTATCTCTGGATCATCGGTCCAGAATCCTACAGATGTTGGTGTTTCTGTAAGTGGAACAAACATAGTGACTATAAAAAACAATGATTATATGACTACTTCAATGACATATAATCTAATTCTTGTTTCAACTGCAGAGGATACATCTGTGATTGGTGTTGGTTGGATATACATAAACCTAACTTCTGATGATAATTTATCTTTTGCAAAATTACAATGGTCAAACTCAAGTGGTCTTACAAATATATCTATGTCAAATTCCTCAATGACTCATTGGTATGTAAACATGACCGGTCTTTCTGACGGCATTTATAATTATACAATATGGATCGAAAACACAACCGGTGCAACAGACCAGAGTGAATTAAGAATCGTTACAATTGATACAATAAATCCAAACATTTACTTTGATTCACCAACACCTATTAACAATGATAATATAAGCGAGAACTACACATACATCAACATCACAACAATAGATACAAATAACATCACAGCATTCATCGACTGGAACAACTCCCTTGTCGGTTGGTGGGTGTTCAATGATGAAAATGATTTTACAGATTATTCAAGTTATAGTAATGATGGAACAAACTATGGTTCGACCTACACTAGTGCGGGTAAATTCGGTGGTGCAAGGACCTTTAACGGTTTTAATGTTCATGTTGATGTTCCGTACAACAGTAACTTAGATATGACCGAAGCAATTACTCTTGAGGCATGGATTCATAAAAACAAATATATTTTCAATTCTTCTATTTGGGATTATAGAAAATTGATAACTTTAACTCCTACCACAACAATCTCTGATTATAAGCTTAAGGTAGAATTGACACCAACAAATTTTGATTATTCAAAAGCCCAATTAGACGGTGCAGATATAAGATTTTTAGATTCTGTCAATAATATGCTTAGTTATTGGATTGAAAATTGGAATTCTACTGGCACATCTACAGTTATAGTCAATGTGCCTGTTTCAGGTACTTCTACCATTTATATGTATTATGGGAATGCTGAAGCAGTTAGTATGAGTAGTAATCGGGCAGATATGATTAGTTATAAAACCTATACATTTGCAGATTCTTTAAATACTGCTGCTTATCATGGTAAAGATCTTGAAACATCAGTTCCCGTAGCGGTTGACCGAGCGACATGGAGTGTTCCTGCAACAGAATTCTCTTCTGAAAATTATGATACAATTGCATTGTCAAATGATATGCGTGTCTCAAGTTCTGCAGGTGTAGGTCTGACACAGCAGGTAGTCCATGATTTTGTCTTTAAGATTGATGAAAATATTGGTGGTATCTATTCAATAAATGTCTCATGGGAGGGATATGGTAGTAAAGGTATTGAATTGGAAGCAGACAATGATTTAAGGATGTATTTATTGGACCGAAACACAACATCTTTTGAATTAAAAGACAGTAAACTGGATAATTCTTGCTCGGGCATTAATGATTGTGAAATGATTTTTGCTTTGAATGGCACAGATATAAATTTGAGTAATTATTTAAATGAAACCGGACATATACGATTTTTGGTTCAAAAATATGAAAATATGAAATTACCACTAGGTGAATCTTGTTCATCAGACAATGAATGCGCAAGTAACGCTTGTAATGTAACTTGCTTTGATCCATGGTCTTACAAAACTCAATGCTCTGGGATTGACATTTATTATCAGGATGCTGGAACATATGCATGGGCATCTCCGTGGACTCAAGGTTGTTTAAATGGGGGAAGATGGCCGACAAGAGATGAACTATATTGCATATATACAAACAGAGCTTCCCTAGGTTATTTTCAGTCCAACTACCATTGGTCTAACACAGAGTCTACTAGCACGCGCGCCTACGCCCTGATATTTTCTAATGGTATTTGGAGCTCAAGCTACAAGACCGTTGGCAATGGTGTTCGTTGTGTCCGTAGTAAACTAGCACTAGGCGAATCTTGCACAGCGGATATCGAATGCGCAAGTGATTTATGCTCTAGTAATTTATGTAAACTAGCACTAGGCGAATCTTGCACAGCAGATACCGAGTGTGCAAGCGATTTATGTTCCAGTAACTTATGTAAATTAGCCCCGGGCGAATCTTGCACAGCAGACATAGAATGCGCAAGCAATTTCTGTGATGTAACATGCAGTGATCCATGGGGTTACAATACTCAATGTGTGGGAATTGATATTTATTATAAAGATGTTTCTTCGAGTCAGCAACAATGGAAAACATCAGATACTAACTGTAACATTCCTCAGTGCGGTCTAGATGGTGGACAAGACGGTGATGATCTAGTTGATCCAGTTGCGAATCCTGGAGTTGATTTTTCATCTTATCCCGCACAAAATCTCTGTAAATCTATTAGCGGAAGATTGCCTACAAAAAATGAATTAAATTGTATATCTACAAACAAAGCTTCCCTAGGTTCTTTCAGGAGTCACTACTATTGGTCTAGTACGGAGTATAGTAGCACGAGCGCTTGGATGCAGTATATAGTCATTGGTGTGGTGTACAACGAACCTAAGGACTATAATGGCGCATATGTCCGTTGTGTCCGCGGGCAATAGATTTTTGGAATTTTGACTATATATTGAGGAATGTTGTATGAAATGGTGTATAGATTGAGGGATATTGTATGAAAAAAAACATAATTTTATTTGTAGTAATAACATTGGTTTTTCTTAGTTCTTTTGCGTCTATAAACTATATTATTATTGATGATTATTTAGCTCAAAATACATTTATTACAAATGATTTAAAAAACAGATTAGGTAGCTTTTCATCTGATTCAATAATTGCATTTGCACAAGATAGTAGTTTACGTGACAATTCATCCGAAATAGCTTTAAATCCAGAGATGGAGCCTTATAAGGTACATAATTCTCTTTACACAGATTATGTAACTATTACTTTGGAATATCTTAATACCGGTCCAGAATCCGTTGCAACATTTAGTGATGAAGAATCAATCATATCAAAAAATGGAAGTTATGGGGTGTACATAGATTTGACTGATGTTTCTGCAATTGTAAATGGTCAAACATTGACCGCACCAACATCATTCTCTGACTGGATTCATATCGTTTTGACTTATGATAAAAATGCAGTTTCTGATCAACAGAAATTATATGTTGATGGTATGTTGGGTGCCCAGATGACATTGACCGAATCGATTAATATAAACTCAAATAATTTAACATTCGGAAATTACTTCAACGGCACAATTGATGAGATAAAAGTTTGGAACCGTGCACTTTCCGCCGAAGAAATTAACGCGTCTTACAATGCTGGACTATACAGACTGGAAACCAATTTAACAAATTTAGAAGATGGAACTTATAATTACACCGCATACACACAAGATATTGCAGGAAACATTAACCAGACTGAGACAAGGATATTAAATATTGACCAAACACAGCCGGTGTTTTCAAACCTTGTTTATGATTCGGACGTCTATGCGGGTGATGGCTCCACCATAATAAAAATAGATGTTGATGATATCTACCCCGGAATTGATACTGCTATAATAGAAGAAAACTCGACAGGAACGCCTATAAACAACACGATGATAATAGAGTCAGGCGACCAGAATTCCCGAACATATAACTACACACTAACCTATGATTCGATAGGTGATATTTTATTCACTATCTATTTAAACGACACAGCAAGAAACCTGAATAAGACAACAACATATACCATACACGTAAAAAACATAACTGTTTCAGTTAATTTTGATAAGATATCTTACAGTGATGGTGAAGACCTTTTTATCACAGGGACACCTACATTGATTCCTGATAACCTAAACATATCTGACAACGAGATTCATATATACCTTGATGACATAGAACTTCTTTACAATTCATCAACAGGTTACATCGAAGAGGAAGGCAACCAACAGTTGACAACAGATTCAAACGGGAATTACAGTTATAAACTTAAAACACCAGATTCATTGACCTCACACTATGTAAAAGTTAATATAACATACCTGAACGAATTTGAAGGTGAAAATTCAAAAAAAATAAACATCTGGACTCTATCAAAGGTCAATCACACAGCAACAACAGACTATACAAAAGGCGATAATACAGAATACAATATTACCGCATATTACTGGCGAACAGACCGGGCACAAGACGAGCCAATAAACGGACTCATAAACATTACCGTATTCAACGAAACTTTTTCGCTTTCAAAGACATGTACAAGTCAGTCATCATGCAGAAAGCCATTCATGATAGGACCTACCGGAGACCTGCCCGGCGGGAATTACACTATATATATTAACGCATCAAACCAGAGCGCATTTTATCTTCCAAATTCAACTTCATACAATATTTACCTCGAGGAGCCAAACGCCACAGCAATATTGATTGATCCGAATAAAGACATCATTGATTATAGTTTCGCTCATGAATATTCATTCCTTCACAACATGACTCTTAACAATACAAACAGAGCGTCATTGTATGATCCGGAAATATTTGAGATCGTGATACCATCCAAAATAAAAAGTGTGGTTCCGCAAAATGCATGTCCTGCCAGGATTTATCCGTATGAAATTTGTGTTGTCACTTTCAACATTACGGTAAAATCCGGGCAAGAGGGAACATCAACAATCAAGTGGACCGGCAATTGGTCAAACAATCAAGGAAGCACAGATTTCCTTAATGGCTCTACTACGGTTGCGCTTCTTGGGAACCCTAAGATGGAACTTTCTTTGCATAAAATCAATATTACTGGAAATTTGAGTGAATCAAATATTTATTATACAAACTTAAGCAATACAGGAAACGTTCTTTTGACAAATGTTGGTGCGAACAAGCCATTTCCTGATTGGATTGAATATTATAACATAAAAGATAATACAGATGATCCTTCGGAATCTTGGGACGGTCAGTATTGGACAAGTATATATCTTGTAGATTATCATACGATGAAGATAAATATCACGCTTAAGAACTTTAGTCAGGCTTATTACGACACAACAATTGATTTTACAAACACTCAAGGGAATCTTGAGAAAATCAATTTGACCATAACGGTTGAGCCAAACATGTCTGTGTCGACTACCAGTATGACTGCTGAAGAGAACCTTTCAGGAATACTTTCATTACCTATTGGCGTAAATTCTACAGGGAATTCACCAATAACAAATGTTTCAATCTATCTGGAAGAAAATACCATGCCTGCAGAATGGATTTCATTCAATTCAACAGGAAGTTGGCAAGGGAATGCCTGGGGGCGAATCAATGAGTTTACAGGAAGAACCCTGAATGTTCTTTTTAATGTAACAAATTACACATCTGCTTTATACACGGGAAAAATCATAATAGTTACAAATGAGACTTCAAATGGTGCACCTTTGAACAGGACAGTTGATTTGACCCTCAATGTTTCGCCCATACTTACAACACTCCCATTGATGTATGTTCATGCAGACCATAACAAGACCAATTCTTATGATTTGGAGTTGAATTCTACAGGAACAATCAAGCTTGTGAATGTTTCTGTTGAATATATAAGCGAAAACCTGCCTTCAGGATGGGTAGATATAACACCATCTTTTGTTTCCCAAATAGTGGAGCACACACATCCAGACATTGAATTGAATGTGACTGTTCCAGTTTTTACAGACCCCGGGAATTACACGGGCAAAATAAGAGTGACATCTT
Organism: Candidatus Nanohaloarchaea archaeon; assembly: GCA_030671745.1. Lineage (GTDB taxonomy): Archaea > EX4484-52 > EX4484-52 > EX4484-52 > GLR71 > GLR71. The sequence continues at coordinate 19,823 of DAOVHT010000002.1, read as the reverse complement.
ACAATGTTCCTGAAAGAATAATCAATCTTACTGTGTATGTTGTTCCGGATGGCACCTGGTATTTTACGCCTTCATATAATCAGACCAAAGAGTTTGGTATAGGTCATACCGGCGAAATAGCAAATCTTACCATACACAACATAGGTAATATCCCGTTGAATTTCTCAATACAATTCGGCAATGCCGGCTTGGAGAATTGCCTTGAATTCGGTGCAGGGGGTACATGTATTGATTACAGTCATCTAAATGCACCATTATCATGGGAAGCAACCGGAACAGACTATATTTTTGTAGAAAAAAACTCAACATCACTTTTGGATATGTGGCAGGATAATGATGATTCAGAAAAACACACAGATGTTGGGATCAAGATAACATTGACAAATTCGAGCGCAACTCCTGTTTCAGATACAACATATATGTTTTTTGATATTATTGACCAGCCTCCCGTAATATACAAATTTGAGACACGCGTCAATTCTTTAGTCCAAAATTATGTGGAGTTAAACAAGGAAATCAATTTCAATGTGATTGTGACCGATGATGTGAGTGACTTTGGTGCAGAGGGCACAAAAGGGGTAAATGGTACAGAAACATATTTCAACATAACCTATCCCAATGGTACGATCATAAAACTTTCTGCAACTTTTGTGGAAGAGATGCCTTATTCAGGCGACAAGGATCGTTTTGAATCAAACTTTGTGCCGACTTTGGCAGGAAATTACACGCTTTTGGTTTATGCGGTCGACATAAGTGATACACCACATCCGGTAAACAGTACAATTTATTTTTACGTGTATGGAAAAACAACACTGGATGTGACAGGGCAACAGGTATCGACGAGCAAAGTAAGTTTAAATGATGGTGATACAGTCTTTGTTCCGGTAACCATAAACAATTCAGGATTTGCTTACGCCTACAACATAAACATAACAACAGACGCCGGAAGCTTTTGGAGTGAAAATAAAACAATCGGCAATCTTTCTGTATCTGAGCAAAACGCAACAACAATAGAAGTCCAGATTCCAGCAAACATAACACCTGATGTATACCCTGTTGTAATTGATGTTATCTATAAAAATCCAGATGGAACAAGCAATATCTCTTCAACAATAACAAATGTGGTTGTCTTAAGCAATCAGACCTATTCTGTTTCGAACCTTTCGGACGAGTTGATATTTACAAATTTGGAACACGGAAAAACAAATCAGATAACATTTACTGTAAATGGATATGGAAACTCACCTAGCCAAGACATTCTTGTAAGCACAACAGGCACACCGCAAGGGATAACGCTTCTCATGTCAAAAGACAACATCTCATTTAACCCGACAACAATTGTTTCTGTTGGGAACGGAAACACAAAAACAATATACCTAGACATTGTTATTGATGCTGGCGAATCTCCAGGCACCACAAATCACGAATTTGACATACATCTTGTGAATTCCCAGCTCCAAAGAGATTACACAAACCTAAAAGCATTCATAGTAACAGACAATTCCTGGAATATAACACATGAAAAAAACATTACAATAAATGGGGTATCTGGCGAAAACAAGTTAAATCAAGATATACTCATTACTGTAAATGGAAATGTGCCCATAAATTTCTTGTTCAATCTTTCAGGGAATACAACATCATTTATGAATCTCATAGATATTGCAAAGACATTGCAGCCAAGAGAAAATTACTCTATAAAGTTGAACTATACAGCACCATACATTAATGAGTATTATGAGTCTAATCTTACAATTGACGATCAAATTGGGTCTACACCAAATCCGATTATACAATTAAGATTTAACTCTTTTGTTTTTGAGCTTAATTTGACGAATCTTACCACATTAAGTTCTGTTTTAAGTTCTGATGAAATAAATATAAGTGCTGAGTTAAAATATGGTTATAATTACATAACCAAGAACACAACATATTATGTATTCATAAACGGCACAATTTGTCCTGTAATGGGCAACACAATTTTAAACAACAAAACAATTATTTCGTGCAGCACCCCTACATTGACAGACGGAAAAGAATATAATTTGTCAGTACGGGCGGATTATATGAGTTCTGAAGGACTGGTTCAAGTCGTAGACAATTTGTCCTATAATGTCTATTATAAGGACGTAACACCTCCCAAAGTCACATCAATGAATATAACCGAATTTGTTGAGGCAAACACAAACAGTACTATGTATCTCACCATAACAGACAATACACAAACAGATACGGCAATCGCAATAATTCGTTATCCTAATGGAACAATTTTTGATAGTATAGTTCTTTTCGAATATATTTCAACACAATATAGCGGAATAATTGAAATGCCATCTTTGCTAGGAGTATACTCTGTAGAATACAAAATAAATGATACTACTGGGAATCAGAACAATTCTATTCAGGATAATTTTGAAGTGTATGGATGGAAAAACTTTAGTGGAGTCATACAGGATTTGAATTCGAACCCCCTCAATGTTTCATTCACCATAAAGGAGCCATTAACTAGCGAAATAATAACATCATTTCAAACAAATTCAAGCGGATATTATAATGCGACAATCAAACGAAGGATGTATAATCTTGAAATGAGTTTCCTTGACACGATAATACAGCTGGAGAATGTTGACTTTTCAGATCTTTCATTTGATTTTATTGATATGGACGCGCCATTGACAGGTGATTATGGTTACAAGGGGGATGTGATTAAAGGATTCGCAGCAAATACACCAATTGATGCTGGTGGTAACATTACAATAACTTATAATCCTAGCGAGGTTTTGGGCATTACGACAAATTATCTCCAGATATACAAATGTCCTGAATGGGATTATAATAACCGAAACTGTAATGGTGGTCTTGTCAAGCTCATAAGCACTCATGACAAGATAGATCGTACACTTAAGGCATCTTTTTCAGATTTTTCGGGTGCATACATTCTTGTAGAGGATGAACCCGTTGAATATCCTGAGATGACTATTGCGGCATCTCAAATTATGTTTATTACAGGACATGGAAATACAACAACCGCAGATCTTACTATACAGTCCACAGGATCAGTTCCGCTTACAAACATACAATTCTGCAGTGAAGGGATAGCATGTAGTGATTTTATTGTTGATGTTGATTCAATAATAGGTCTTGATGTAGGAGCATCGTATGATGTGCCAATAAATGTAACAGTGCCAAAATATTACCTTCCTGGAACTTATGAGGGAAAACTTGAAGTCACATCAAACACTCATGTTATTCATGCTCAATATAAAGAAGTCATAATTAAAGTTACAGTTCCTATTGACAATAACTGGTCCGTTACATCCAACCTTACGCTTGATGCCATAGGTAGTGGCATAACAGGTCAGTTAGGACCGATTACGTTGGAGAATCTTGCAAATGTGCCGATAGATTTTGAAATCGCGTCAAACACAACAAATCTTGTTCCAACGCCTGATGAGATCACAATTTCAAAGAACAATTCAGATTACATAATAATTACGTATAATACTCCTGATGAAATAGGTTTCTACAATTATTCAATAAACATAACTGGTGCGGGAAACACAACAGTCATTTATGCATTAATAAATGTCACGCATGCAGTAAATATGACAGCAATACTGCCTAATACAAACATAAGTGCCGGACAGATAATGGCAATAAACGCCACTGCAAACTATCTTGGTATACAACAGACAGAAAATGTGACATGGTCTGTCTTTGTTGATGATACGCCATGCCAAAGCATATCTTCAAGCTACATTGGATGTGAATGGTATCTGCTTTGCGAAGCACCAAACATGTCTGCTAAAATATCATATGCATTAAAGGTAAAAGGCACTTTCACAGGCAATGAAAATCTTGTGGCCTACGATTCTGCATATGACTTAGATAATATATATTATGTGGATGCATTGCCCCCTCAAGTGGCAAATCATACTATTAATACTGAACAGACAACATCAAATGTAACAGTCAATGCAACAATAACAGACTATTCAAACATAACGGATGTTTCAGTTACAATAATCGCTCCGAATGGCACTCTGTTGGAAACAATAGATGTCACAAGTCTTGAAAACAGCACTTATTCGATAACCTATAATTTTACAGATATCGGCGATTATATTTTAAGATACAATCTTGAAGATGATTTAAACAATGCAGGGATACAGGATAAATATTTTGAGGTTTACACAGATATGACATTCTCAGGTACTGTTTCAAAATCAGATGCAACTGGATTGCAGACATCTTTCAGACTGTATCGTGAGAACCAGAGTTTTGACACATCCCACCTTATCCACCAGTTTACAAGTGCATCGAATGGTTTTTATTCTGAGACTGTTCATAAGAGGTTATATGATTTTGAGATGGTTGCAGACAGCAACATAGTTCGATTGTATAATCTTAATTTGACAGAGCATAATGATGATCCTATAGATCTCGATGAGGTTCATGGAAACGAAGTACAGATAACTGGAACTGAAGAGATGGGAGGTATTGCTGTCAAGACAGCAATAACAAATGCCGGAAGAATCACACTATCTTATGTCCCTGATGCAGACACAAAAGAAGATAACATCTACATATACCGTTGTGCCAATTGGAACTTTACAGAAGTAAGATGTGATGGTGCATGGGATAAGCTGTCTCGTGATGATGCTGACCTTGACAAGATAAACAACAAGATATCAGCAACAATATCCGGTTTTTCAGCTTACGTTGCAGCAGAAGTCACCCCACCTATTGTCGTTGATATAACTGGCAGTAGTTCTACCGGCAGCGGCGGCGGGAGCAGCAGCGGTCTTAGCAGTTCAATTGATGACATAAAAGACAAGATCACTGCATTGTTTGATGGCACCAGCGAGTTTTCAGTCGATACCAAATCAATCTCAAAACAGCTTTATCCTGGCGAATTTGTGAGTTTCTCATTGGGTGTAAAGAACAGTCTTAATATTACATCAAATATGACTGCAAAAGTAATGGGTGAAGTTTCAGATTTCATTATCTTTGATACCAACAAGCTTAATCTGAAATCCCAGGAATCTGATGTATTCTTGATCAGCATTTCAGTACCAAAGGATACATATCCAGGGATGTATGAAGGCAAGATTCAGCTTTCAAACAACAATGTTGATACAGTGATACCTATAGGTATCCGTGTCCTGGACTCCCAGAACCTGCCGATCTCAGTAGATGTCCAACCCTTGATAGATAGTGTTTCTCCCGGCTCATCTGCCCGTGTCAAATTGAACATATATAATGCCGGCACAAATGAGATCCCTATAAATTATACTTTGTCTTTGATTGATCCCATCACAGGTCTTGTCCTTGTCGAGATAGGTAATGTCACAACCGTAGCGTCCACAAAAAGCATCTACTTAAACATTTCAATCCCGGACAATATCACTTTAGAGAATCCAAAGATAGAAGGTCTGAACAACATCCAGACCAAACGTTATATGTTGAAAGCCAGCTTATCCTACAATTCTCAGGGTCACGATATAACAAGTGACTCCGTCTCTTTCATCTCCGTCACAAGTATTGTCAGTCTTTGGAACCTGTCCATCTTAGGTATACCTTTCTGGTTCATATTAGCTCTTATAGCCTTATCATTCACAGTTTACTTCGCCCGCACAAGATATCTGTCATGGGTTGGTTCAAAAAAGAAATATATCGAGTCCATTGACCTTAAGACCTTACCTCATGCAACTCCACGGTCAGGTTTCATCGGCAAGCTCGCCGAGACCGATATCCGTACCTTCATGAATCTTGATACCCTTCAGACCCATACAGTTGTTGCCGGTGCGACCGGTGGTGGAAAGACAATCTCGGCCCAGGTCATAATTGAAGAGGCACTCAAAAAAGGTGTCTCCGTCATCGTCTTTGACCCCACCGCACAATGGACCGGTTTCTTAAGACCTAACCGCAACAAGAAGATGCTGAAACTTTACCGCGACTTCAACATGAAAGTCAATCAATCCAAAGCCTTTGACGGTAACATCTATGAGGTCCGTGACGCCCGCGAGATGATCGATATCAAGAGTCACATGACTCCTGGTGAGATAACCGTCTTTACTATGAACCATCTTGATACCGCCGACATTGACTTCTTTGTTGCAAACACAGTCAAGCAGGTGTTCCATGCTAACTTTGAAGAGTCACAGGAACTTAAACTTTTGATCGTCTATGATGAAGTCCACAGGCTTCTGAAGAAGTATGGTGGTAATGGTGATGGTTTCATCCAGATTGAACGTGCCGCCCGTGAATTCCGAAAATGGGGTGTCGGTCTTGTGTTGATCTCTCAGGTCCTGTCCGACTTCATAGGTACTATCAAAGCCAACATAGGTACTGACATCCAGTTCAGGACCCGTGACGAGAACGACCTAGAACGTATCAAGATAAAATACGGCGAAGATATGATGCGTTCCATTGTCAAGGCTTCGACCGGTGAAGGTATGATCGAGAATGCCGCCTATAATCATGGTCGTCCTTACTTTGTCTCTTTCCGCCCAATCTACCATGCCATTGAACGTCTTTCCGATTCGGATCTAGAAAAATACAGCAATTACAATAGTCTCATTGATGACTTTAACTACCAGCTAGAGTGCCTTAAGGCTGAAAATATAGATGTTTTTGATTTGGAACTTGAAATTAAACTGACTCTTGACAATCTAAAAAGAGGTAAGTTCAATATGGTTGATATTTACCTGGATGGATTTAAACCAAAGATTGATGATCTTTGGAAAACTTTAGGTCGCCAACCACCTAAACGCGTAATAAGATATGCGGATCGTGATTCTATAAAGAAAGAAGTGGCTAAAGCTAGATTAGAACATGATGTTTATGTAAAAAAACTTAAGGCTGAAAATGTAGAATCTAAGGGTCAACATGTAGTTCCAAAAGATAATAATGATCCATCAGATGCTGCATCTGATGATAATGATAGAAAGTCAGCTGCCGTATCTAATGATGGTGAAAAGGTAAAACAATATGATAATGGTGAATGGAACTTCTCAAATAGTTCCGATAATTCTAAAAAAACAGATAACGTTTCAGCTGGATTAAAAAAACAACATAGTACTGTCTCTAAAACTGGCTTGAGACATAAAAAAGATATATCGAACGATATATCAAAAAAGAAGTCAGTATATCCTTCGTCGTCAGATGATGCAAAACACAGAAACAAAGAACTTATCAGGATTAGGTCTGAAGTCATCGGGGATATTCATAAGAATGCAAGAAAAGAAGAAAAAGAAAAAGGGATAAAAAGAAAAACATCTACTGTGCGAAAACCTATTGAAAATGACACTATGCAACCTTCTTTTTCAAAAACAAATACACTTGAGTCTGAAGTTAGATCAGACTATAGATTTTTGATGAAAAAAATTACAGAGGTAAATAAGTCCGGTGAAGACACCTCAATCATTAATATTGAGGCAATGTCAATTCCTGCAGATATTGATGTTGCAATAGCTCATGAAGACATTATCAGATTAAAGAGTATCAAGGTAAAAATAAATGATTTATTGAAAACTTTATGACATTAGTCCTCGTGGATTAAGTTATAAATACTTCATAAAGACAAATAGTGGTTATATCGGGTGTTTTAAATGCATATTTTAAACAAAAAGAAAAAAATTAATGAAGATCAGTTGATAGATAGTCTTACTGATAATCCTGACATCTCCAAAAAGATTAAAACTTCCAAAAAGATAAATTCTGAAGCCCAGTTTGAAAAGGTAAATGCTCAGATTGATGCTTTGAAAGAGATTCTGCACGCCCAACAGGAACGTTTTGAACGTTACGGTGAGGAGATTGGTGAGTTGCGTAGTATTCTTGCGGATCGTGAAAAACAGATCCATAGTCTTGAATCTAAAGCAGTGCACGCCTCAGAACTGGTTGAATCCGTCCAACCCGAGAACTTCATGTCTGAACAGAAAAAGATGGACGCGCGTATTGAGTCCCTCCGTGGTAAGATGGATAATAATGGAATAGTTTCAAAGACCATAATTGACGAATTAAAATCCATCAAGAACAAGATTGCAGTTTTCCGAGGTACCGACGAGATCCTTAAGCTAAACGATGAAGTGCGTGATGAATTGACCTCTATAAAAAAGGTAGAATCCAAAGTGGAACGTCATGCCGACCGTGTTGAAGCTATATTTACCTCAATCGAATCCAATTTTAAAGAATCTCAAAAACAGAGATCCGATTTGAGTACACTTTCAGATGTCTGCAATAATTTATCCAAGACTGTCACAAAAAATGAGGTATCCATCAATTCTCTACCTAAGAAAGAGGAGTTGTATGACCTTAAAAAAGAGGTCAATAAGTCTCTAGAATCAATAGGGACCGAAAAATCAGTGTATTCAAGGCGTAATACTGAATTAGAACTTTCAATTAAAGGATTATCAAAACAGAACAGATCTTTATCCTCTCGTTTTGATAAGATTAAATCGGACGATCTGAAGAGCAAACATATAAAAAACTCAATTAAGGAATTGATAGATCAACAGACTTCTTCTGTTACTCGTCTTGGTGGCCTTGAAGACAAATATTCAGAAACTATTAATTTAAAACAATCAATAGATGATATTACCGGTAAACAGACTTCTTTAGTTACTCGTCTTGACACTCTTGAAGACAAAAACCAAGAGAACAAGCATCTAAAAAAATCCATTAATGAATTGACAGACCAACAAATCTTTTTAATTGCTCGTCTTGATGTCCTTGAAGACAAAAACCAAGAAAACAAGCGTCTAAAAAAATCAATTAAAGAACTGACCAATCAACAGACTTCTTTGATTACTCGTCTTGACACTCTCGAACACAAAAACCAAGAAAATAAGCATCTAAACAAATCCATTAAAGAACTGACCAATCAACAGACTTCTTTAGTTGCTCGTCTTGATGACCTTAAAGACAAAAACAAAGAGAACAAGCATCTAAACAAATCCATTAAAAGATTGACGGATCAACAGAGTTCTTTAATGACTCATATTGGTGCTCTTGAAGATAAAGATAAAGAGACAAGACATATGATTGATTCAATCATGTCTTTAGTTGAAAAAATTATAAAATCAGATTTACCAAAAACTAAACGTGCGTGATATCTATGTTTGGACTTAAGAAATATTTAGAAACAATAATTGTGCCTCCTGTTATCTCTAAAACTAAAAATAAATCCAAGACACTTATTGATTTTGATTCCCAGATATCCGATTTAAATAATCTATTGGATCAATCCCAACAACTTCCTAGGTCTGACAAGATAAGCAATCCCGTTTCGGATGATACTCCTCATATTGAGGACCCTAAACAGATAGACAAATCACAGAATATGATTCCTATATATCTTAAGGATGAATCAATAATGACTAAACAGAATACAGATAAATATATGGATGAACCGGTGGCACCGATAAATACAGATACGATAGATGATGTTGTTAACCCAGAATCAGTTAAACCAATAAATAATGATGTTAATAATATCGTACCTAGTTCAAACAAGGTACAACCGAACAAAGATAGACGTTCTGACCCTGTGAATCTTATTCTCGATGATATCGATACCCAAATTATGGCTCTTGAAACAGAATTTAAGGCAGACTTAGATTGTGATAAAAAAAATAAATGATTTGATATATATTAAACATTCGTACATTTAGGATTATTTATGGGCATAACAATCCAAATAGATATATATTCAGACTGATAATTATTACTTATGTCATCTATCTATTCAAATAAACATAATCTTTTTTGTCTGACTGTGGTGTTATTTATACTCCTCTCAATCACACCGATCTCCGCAGAGATATACACACCTGTCGTGGGACAGGTCAGCGAAGGAGACACATCGATATTTCTCATAGATATAACAAAAGAGGATGCCTTGACAATAACTGTCTCATTGAACAATCTAGACCTTGTATCGACCACACCTGATGACGAGATAACGCTCTTAGGGATCTATGACCCGCTCGGAAAAAAGATGACCGATGAGGGATGCACCGGTGAGATCTTACAGACCTGCAAGGTTTATAATCCAACACCAGGTACCTGGCTTGTTGAAGTTGAAGGGGACAGGATCTATGGGGATGGTAAGGTAAATGTCCAGGCAAGCTATCTTGTAAACAATTATCAGATATATTATAATGTGTACGAATCAGACGATTACACTGCAGAAAAATATACGATGACTCAGTATTCAATGCTTTTCTTGAAAAAATACATATCAACATCTGACCGGGATCACTTTGCCGCAATAAGTGAATGGGATGATTACGTCGCAAAGAACGAGATCACAATAATCTCACCGAACATAAAGACACAGACAGATACATCAATTGAGGATGAGACCAATACCCAGACCTATTACCTTACACCAGGCAGTGAGGCGGAAGGCAACTGGCTTGTACTTTTGCGCGCACTGAAAGGTTCAGAACCTATAACTATCTACACGAATTATGGTTACCTTGATGCGGTCGACACACAGCAGCTGATATCTGACGAGATAAAAAAGGCAGACGAGGCAAAAGAATACCCAATTCTAGTAACTGATACTTCAACACCTCTAGTCCTTTCACTTCTGGAGAAACAGTCCGGTGACACAGTAATAATATCGAAAGTATTCAACCCGCTAGGTACTGAAGTTCCATGCAACGATTTCGGTGCAGGGTGCGCAATCCAGGATCCCGAAGAAGGCATCTGGCTGGTTGACATCTCAGCGCAATCAATAACAGGTTCCGCACCGTTCAATTTTGCAAGCACACATCATACCTATGAACCTAAAGACTATACTATCTCGCAGCCGATAGGTGCCAATGATATAATCTTTTATGAGTCCTACATCAAGACACAGGACAAGGAACACATGGTAACGATTGCTGATTGGGATGATTCCAAGACCAATGTTGAGATTGCCATAATCTCAGCCAATGTCAAGACCAAGACAGCTCAATCATCAGGTGATGAGAAGAATGTACGGCTCTATTCATTGAGTCCGGGAAACGTTGCCGAAGGTAAATGGATTGTCCAGCTGGCATCCCTTGAAGGCGAGGGCACAGTCAACATTTCTTCAAACTATGATCTGACGCGCATAGATTCACAAGAGCTAAGGTCCATTGAGAACATAGCGCAAGATGAGAACCAAAAATTCCTTGTGGATGTAGAGATCACAGACATACCTTTAGTGATATCGCTTCTGGAGCGGCAGTCAGGTGACGACATTGTGATCTCAACGATAGTCAATCCTGACGGCAAACAGATACCTTGCACAGCATTCGCTACTGGTTGCGCAATCCAGGACCCGAAACCCGGTATCTGGAAAGTGAACGTCAAAGGAAAGAGCATAACCGGTACAGCACCTTACGTCTTCGCATCGACTTATCCGTTGACCGACTGCGGTAATGGTGTATGCGAGGCCGACATCGGCGAGAACTGCAGGACCTGCGCATCTGATTGCGCATGCAACCAGTTTGAGAAATGCGGTATGGACGATGTCTGCGTATCGATAACCAAAGAGGTAGAGAAAGGCACCATTACAGACAAGTTGAGAGAGAACATGTTCAACATCCTGATAATTCTGATAGTGATTGCTGGCATAGGATACAAGGTATACAAAGACAAGTATGCGTTTTGAATAGATATTTAAACATTGTCCTGCCTTATTTTATTATGGCTCAGTTAATAATAAGTGCTGATAAAACAGTTGAAACATTAAGTTTTGAATTATTGCAAGGTGCCTATGTCTCCGCCGTTGAAGGAAACCGTCTGGATATTGAAAAAGACGGTAATAAAGAAACTTATTTTCTTGGCGTAAAAAGTAGTATATTATTTATTTCTGAATTCGAAATTGATACCGAAATGGTAGGATATTTAATGGATGAAAAAGAAACCATCGAAAACCCATTCTCTGATTTAGTCGGATATACAATCACTGATTTAAGTGATAAATATTTCGCAGACTCTGATAAACCAAACAATCTTCCCCGTGAGGTACAATTTATCTCTGATAACAATATGGCTTACCAAGTAATGGAAAGTGATTGTGAAATATTAGTAAATAAAAAAACCGTTAATTAAAAAATTAATTTAGCTTATCAAAAATACGCAACAATCTTATTCTCTTTTTTCAGTGTGACTTCGGCAACATTCTCTTTGAACTTTTTACGGTTGACAGTAATCTTCTTCATGCCGTAAGGCATCCTGATGACACCCTTGGCTTTAGGGTCTGACGAGAACAAAAGATGCATCTCAATCTTTTTATCATCCTGGTCAATACGCATGTTCATAGAATAATAGCCCATCTTCTTGCCGAACCTTGCAACAGATTTCCATGTCCGTGGGATGTTTGGTGTAATCATAATAATATTATCTTTCATGTCTGCCTCGATACCGAACATGTACCTGTCGATTGCATGGACATACATTGAATGTGACCACGCCTGCATTGTAGTGCCGCGCAACGCCCCCGTTTCAGCATCGATACATTCAGCCATTGCAGACACTTGATTGTCATCGACTTCAGATGCCGTAAGCTTTAGGTATTCCGCACCGTCATCATTCATACTTTGCGCAAAACTTGCAGCTGCCGTCCAGCCGGTAGTCAGACCCCATGACGCGCCCTTATGGTATTCAGAAGACCCGTATCCCTGTGAATACGGTGACCTTGTCCTGACACCATGCTCGGTCTTGAACTCTTCACTTATCCTGTTGAGCGCAATGACACTCCGGCTTTTTGGGAACTGCCCGAACATGATAGGTACTGTGCAATTGATGGTCATCGCTTCATCAGTTGAGGTATCTTTCGGGAAATTCTCAAGCGTGTTCCAGAATTGATTGTCCATAGTCTTCTCAAGAATCTTGACTTTCTTAGATTTTATTTTCTTGAGTGCTGCTATCCAGAGTGACTGGACATCGATCGGCGTACCGAATCGGTCATAAGAATCCATCCAGCTTCCATTAGGCCGCGTTTCGACAAGTCCATCTTTGCCGATCTTCAGGTTCAGTTCAATTTTTTTGATGACTTCTTTCATCTCTTTCTCAAATTCACGGTCACCTGTGGTCTTGACATAGTAATCTACCGCAAGGATGAAAAGCGGATCTGTATCATCGCTGTAATATTCACTTTTTCCGTTAAGGTCAGTCACGGTAGGTATATTATTCTTATAATTTCTTGCAATCTCAGAAAGGCATTCTTTCGCAGCATAGAATTCACCGATGTCAACAAGACCGAACATGGACCATAATGTATCTCGTGCCCAGAATCTCTGGAACCACGGAATCCCGGCAAGCATACCAAGTCCATCTTCACCATTCTGTATCAGGTTAGCAAGGTTTACTGCACTCCACGAGAATGCATTGTCGATCGCATTATTATTGGTCTCGATCCTCTCAGTCGTGAAAAGTTTCGTAAACAGTTTTCTCTTGGCATCAATCATAGTTTTCCAGTTGCTGATGGAGTAATCATAATTTTCGGAAAGGTCATCTTTTGATATGTTACTTGCAGAGATTATGAATGGTATCTTCATTGTCTTGCCTGCTTTGATGCTCAATGTAGCTTCAATTTTACCTGGTGTGAAACATCTCTGTTTCTCATTTCCAGGATAATGATCTTTATAATTTGAATCTTCCGTAAACTTGAATGTGACACCGTTAGTCTTGCCCATACCGATCCTCGCAAAACCATTGATGTCATTGGATGTGATATCTACGCATCGTCGCACTTTACTGTACTCTGTATCATACTCCCTGACATGCCAGTTCTCATCCTTGGTCCTCATGTTGACCGCAACTTCAAAAGAGATATTGACTTTAGTATCTTTTGTTGATGTGTTCTTGATTTCAAGTACAGATATCATGCTCTTCATGTCAAGCGGTACAAATACCATCTCAGAGACTTCAAGCCCTTTCTTGGCAAGGTTATATCTGTGGATACCTTTCTCTTTATCAAGTGCGAACCGTGTCTGGTTATTGACATCGAGCCATTCTCCATTGACATTATACGCATAATACTCAAGAATCTTTAACGGTGGTATCCAGAAACCGCTCCATTTGGTCCTGAATCCAGAATCTATATACCTATACAGGAATGATCGGAATCCTTTCTGTGCATATGTTTTATCGTGGGATTCATGTTTCTTGATGTAGATGCTATCCATAATAATTATATATAGCAACCCAGTATAAATAGGTATTGTACAATTATTGAGTATCCCGATATTGTTTTCACTCGGAAGTGTTTAAACTATGACAAAAGATGACAACCTGTTTTTCGAAGTATCCTTTGAGGTAGGGAACAAGGTAGGCGGTATCTATACAGTCATAAGTTCAAAGGCAGAGGCGATGCTGGAAAAGTACGGTGATAATTATTATGCTGTCGGTTTCTATGACAGGTCGAAAGCGCAATATGAATTTGTAAGCAGGGATGCAGGCAGATTAAGACCAATCTTTGATGATCTTGAAAAAGAAGGCATCAGATGCTATTACGGTTTCTGGAACATACCGGGAAAACCGCGTTGCATATTGATCGATGTCAAAGATTTCATGCATAAGTCAAATGACATAAAGACCCTGTTATGGGAACAGTATAAGATTGATTCTATCGATTCCGATTCCTGGTTTGAGGAACCTGTAGTGTGGAGTTATGCGGTCGGCATGCTTCTTGAACGCCTAAAGACCGATATGAAAGAACCGATGATTGCGCAATTCCATGAATGGATGTCAGGCGTTGCACTTCTTTATCTCAAGATGCAGAACTGTGATATCGCGACAGTGTTCACCGTCCACGCAACCATGCTGGGACGGTCTATTGCAGGTCAGGGCGTAAATCTTGCAGAGATGATAGATGCAGGTCTCAGGATAAAGACTGCAATCGGGACTGATGCCGCTTATGAATATAAAGTGCCAGCCAAACATTTGACCGAGGTTGTCTGCGCAAGAAATTGTGACGTTTTCACAACCGTCAGCAAGACAACTGCAAAAGAAGCAGAATTTATATTGGGACGAAAACCTGACATGATACTCCCGAACGGTCTTGACATGAAAAATTATCCGGCCATGGAAAAGTTGTCATACAGGCATAAGATCGAGAAAGACAGGGTACTATCATTTCTGTCTGCATATTTTGAACCCTATTACAATGTCAACCTTAACGACCCAAGGATTATCATGATTTCGGGGAGATACGAGTACCACAATAAAGGTCTTGATGTTTTCATAGATGCATTGGGGCAATTGAATGAACGCCTGAAACAAGAGAGTTATGACAAGAACACTTTCATATTTATCGCAATCCCTTCAGATGTCCGCGGTGAGAATATAGAGATACTTGAAAACTTTTCCCTTTACAATGAACTGGAGAATCATGTTGATGAGATACTTCCTGAGATGAAATGGCAACTTATGCAATCATTGACTCACGGGGAATACACACACGAATCACTATTGAGATATGTAAAAGACCAGTATACTAATAATTTCAAGAGACTCGCACTCGCATTCAAGTCACGGGAGAATAAGAATCCACCATTGTGCGCGCTTAAACTGAACTATCCTGAAGACGGCGACAATATAATCAGCAGACTGAAACACAACAACCTTTTCAACCAGGAAGATAGCCCGGTAAAAGTAATATTTTACCCTGCATATTTATCGTCTGCAGACCGTCTTCTTTCAATGGATTATAATTCCATGCTGGTAGCTTCAAGTCTTACAGTGTTCCCGTCATATTATGAGCCATGGGGATACACACCCGTTGAATCAGTAGCCAATGGTTGCATAACTATCACGACAGATCTTGCCGGGTTCGGTCAGTACATATCAGAACAGATAGACGATAAAAAAGATAAGGGTATAAAGATCCTTAAGCGCCGTGGCAGGAAATACAGGGAGATAGTCTCAGACCTTACTGAAATGATGCATGATGTGACGACCATGTCTGAACACGAGATAATCGCCCAGAAACATAATGCAAAACAACTATCCCAACTTGTGGGATGGGACCACCTTGCAGAAAACTATTTCAAGGCGCACGACATGGCACTTTCAAAAAGCAAAAAGAGAAAGTGATTGACAATTATTATATTAATTTTTCCGATGTAGATATATTATGGCAAACATAACATTCAATATAGAGCCTGCAGAGGATTTTCTTCGTTTCAGAATCAAAGTCACAGACATATTAAAAACTAGATACCTGAAGATCTCCGCAATATTGTATCTCAGATCCGGAAAGGAATATGTATTCATGCCTGATGTGACATCTTCTGAAATTAACACAACCTACCCTGAAAGGTCAGTGAACCATCTGACTTGTGTCGGCGATAATGAATTCCAGTTCTTTTTTTACCCGAATAATGATATACCGATGACTCTCCGTGTTCTTGCATCAGTCGACGACGTCTTAATTGACAGATCTTTCAAGCTGAAACAATAAGATTCGCACAAATTATTATATATATCTAAGACCTAATATTAATATGGCTGGAAATAATAATCTTACAATCCTTGATGCCGAAGACCCTGAACTCTCATCAAAAGCAAAAGCACTTAAAGCTAAGGGTTGGCAATTTAAAGACAAGAGTGACGGTAAGATTTATTATGAGCGATACCAAGACCCTTTGATGCGGATAGACAATTCACAACTGATCGTGTTTTTATTTGTGAGCTTTTTTGTCTCAATTCTGATTTTAGGTCTTGTCATGACTTGATTTTTTATGTATGGTGCTGATTGATATATGGATTCTTCAAAAAATAACGAAAAGATAGTGATATTCACCGACCTTGACGGCACTCTGATCGATCACAAGGATTATTCCTATATAGATGCCTCAAAGACATTAAAGTCATTGAAAAAGAGAAACATCCCAGTCATCCTGTGCACAAGCAAGACCCGGGGCGAAACTGAAAAATACACAGATAAATTAAACCTGAGATATCCTTTCATTGTAGAGAATGGTGGTGCAATATTCATACCTAAAGATTATTTTTCTTTCAAATATCCATTTGACAAAACGATGAACCAATACAATGTAATCGAATTAGGCACACCCATAGCTCAACTGAATAAAGTGGTGAAACAGATAAAAAAAGAAGGTTTTGAGTTAAAGACTTTTTCAGACATGTCAGTCAGCGAACTGTCCAAAGAGACAGGCCTTACAAAGATGGATGCCATCCGCGCAAAAAAGAGAGAATATGATGTTGCTTTCAGGATACTTGACCCGAAAGATAAGAGAGAAATTGCAAAGATAATAAATGCTGCAGGCTACAATACAAGTGCAGGCGGCAGGTACCATCATCTTATGGGCGCAAATGACAAGGGTCATGCAGTAAAGATTCTGACCGACCTTTTCAGAAAAAGATATGGCGGAAGCCTAAAACTAAAGACGATAGGTCTTGGCGACGGCGAGAATGATATTCCTATGCTGAAAAATGTTGACATACCAATCCTTGTAAAGAACCGAGAACACAAGAAACCAGAAATCAATTTTGACGTGACCTACACCGAATTTGAGGGACCTAAAGGCTGGAGCGAGACAATAGAGGAATTGTTATTCGAATCAAAATCAGATTAGATTTTTCTTTTTCAGTTTATGGTATGCGAGAACAAACTCTGCATGCCCCCATGTCAAAGGAACCACCCAGTATGCGACATCATTCTCTCTGAAATCTTTAGACCTCATGACCTTTTCAGCCTCTTCCTTCCTGCCGCTCTTGTAATACCTGCCGATCTCTTTTGCCTCTTTCTGCCATTTCAAGAAATCTTTTTTAGTAGAGACATGTTCTGGAATAAGCCCTGCTTTATGGTGCCTTATGAACCAGTCAAAATATTTCTTTGCATCTTGAGGGTTACCGCTGTCGATATGATACTGTGCCATCCATCCCGTGTACATGCTGTAGGGTCCATAGCCACCATTATTCCGTCCAGGTCGTCCATACTTCTCGACATGCCGCCTGATACCGCCTAATTTCTTATCATAAAGATTTTTCTCGATAAAGTCGCAGGTATTCTTTGCAACCTTGTCGTCTGCAGGGACAAGACCCAGTATGTATGCGCCAAGTTCAGAGATGTCGGCGTCATAGATATTGACCATGTTAGTCAGCTTGATGAAATGCCCATCCTTTACCATCTTTGTCATGATAGATTTCGTAAGATCAGTTTCAATCTGGCACCATTCCTTGATATCTTCCTTTTTACCTAGGATGTCTGCAATCTCACACGCTGCCTTGAATCCTGCCAGTGCGCACACGTTAGCCCAGATCTCAAACCCAGCTTCCATGGGTGGCCATTCATGGATTGAGTTCATGGAGAACACAAGCTTTTCTTCTTTGATGTAATGCTCTTCAAGGAACCGTGTACCTAGATGTATCTGCCTCCAATGTTTCTCAAGGAATTTACGGTCGCCTGTCGCATCATAATATCTTTTGACCATGTAAAGGACAAGCCCGTTGCAGTCGACCTGTGACGGTCGATAGCTTGCGGATTCACCGTCTTTTGTGTATCTCTGGTACCATTCACCTGTCTCACCCACAAGACTCAATATGAATTCAAGTGTCTTTTTTGTTTTTTTGACCTCACCAAGTTCCAATAGTACGCGCAGTATCAGCATGGTGTCGCGCGGATACATGTAAGGGTACCGTCTTCCCGGCGGGCTTGCCAAGATCGCACCGTTTGGCATCGTTACAGAATTGATGACTTCAGCGCTTTTAAGATAGATCTTTTCAAGAACTTTTTTTTCAGTTTCATTGAACAACATATACTATTATTATGTGTCTGTCAGGTATATATTAGTTATTTGATTTTTATTTCTGACTGACTTGTAAAAACAAGAGGGTATTGTCTATAATTATATATACTTGGTCCGTCATATTATATGCAGTATGGATACAAAAAATAAGCCGGTTGTTATCGCTTTTGCCATAATATGCCTAATTTTCGCGCTCTTTTTAGCATTTGACGGCATTTCATCAGACAACAGTTTTGTCCTAAATCTGATTTCTGGATTTCTTATCGCCAACTGGGATTCTCCGACACCTGACAATGCATCAGCTGTTGGTGCAGATTGGGCATACATAAACATTACTTCTGACGATAACCTATCCTTTGCAAAACTACAATGGTCAAATTCAACAGGAATCACAAACATATCAATGTCAAATGTCTCTATGACTGACTGGTATGTCAACATGACAGGTCTTTCAGACAACACCTACAATTATACAATCTGGATAGAAAACACGACCGGCGCACTTAACCAGACTGAACTGCGATTCGTAGAGATTGACACGGTAGTACCTGCAGGATGCGACTATGAGGTTGTATCACTGCCATACACGATCACCGACAACGATTCAATCTACTGCCTTGACCGTAATCTTTATTTGGGTGGCGCAACCGCAATAACATTCGCGGCTGGCACACAGAACACGACATTGGATTGTAAAGGATATGTTATTGATGGCGATGATACAAATCCGACTTCTGGTGTTTTCCTTACAGGTGTGAATACCAAAAATAATATCATTGAAAACTGTTATTTGACTGATTTCAGTTATGGTATCTATCTTAATTACTCAAGTGGCAATCAGATCTCAAAGAACACTATATCTTCTTATCATGATGCTGGAATCAATATGGATTACTCAAACAATACTCAGATAATAGACAATGTAATTTCAGACAGTGATGGTTAT
This sequence comes from Candidatus Nanohaloarchaea archaeon, assembly GCA_030671745.1. GTDB lineage: Archaea > EX4484-52 > EX4484-52 > EX4484-52 > GLR71 > GLR71. The sequence continues at coordinate 119 of DAOVHT010000002.1, read as the reverse complement.
GATGAGGGTATACGGATGGATTATTCTGACAACAATATAATTTCTAATAATACTATCTATTCACCGACTAATGGCGACGATGGAATTGATTTCTATTATGGTGTAAATAATACAATAAT
>DAOVHT010000132.1 GCA_030671745.1 Candidatus Nanohaloarchaea archaeon | reverse complement strand
TCAGCAATAGAATTAAGTATAAGACTCTCACCGTTCAGGAACCTGTCTGTCGGCTCAAGCCTGTCTGTTTTAGAGTCATACATCATGAGTGGCTGGAATGCATGCTCCTTCTGCGGGTTCTCGTCCCAGTCTTTTGTGACTTCAGTAATCTCCATGATCCGACGGTAAGTCTTAAGGCCGTCAGCGCTTTTAAGTCGATTGACGATAGTTATGATGTCGGTCGCCTTAAATGATGTAGGCGGCACGCCAAGGTCATTGACTACTCTGTCAAACACACCGTATGGTGAATCACCGTGGATTGTTCCCGCAACAAGATTGGCAAGTGCGCCGACACGCATGGATTCATAGAGTGCCCTTGCCTCGACCGACCGTACTTCACCCACTATCAATGATGAGTCACCGAGACGGAGAGACGTCCTTATGGCCTCGTCAGCCGACAGCTCAGATTCGACATGCGTGATTATCGACCGTGATTTCAATGACTGGATATCATACCCCAGATCTTTAAGTGCCTTGACAGGAAGTTCAAGAGTATCTTCGACAGTGATGATCCTTACCTTTTTCATGAGTTCGGTAAGGGTCCCGCCCAGAAGACTGCTCTTACCTGCCGACCTTGTGCCTGCAAACATCATCGTCCGCGCACCGTCTATCATGAATGACAGAAGCCCGGCAGAGAGCGGTGTCATCATGTTATAGTTTATGAAAAGCGGATACGTCCACGGTTTGTCCCTATGGCGCCTAAGTACAAATGATAGCCCGTCCGGACTGAGTGACCTCGTTATTGCCGCAACCCTTGCCCTCCCGCTAGGCAGCACAATTTCAGTATCAAGAACCGGGTTTGCCTCATCCAACGGCCTGCCCGATTCAATCCTGAACCTTGTGGCCCATGCATTGGCATCCTCTTTGGTTGGTATGATGTTTGTTATGCATTCCTCATAGTCTCCGTGATACAGATAGATTGGTGAGTCACCCATCGGCGCATTTAGGTATATGTCCTGCACATTCTCATCACCCAATATGACTTCAAGAACACCATATCCTGCAGTATATCTTGTAAGTATGTCAGCCAGCGTGTTGAGCGTCTTTGTGGTGAGCGTTATGTTCGCATGGTCAGCAAGCTCTGAAATCAGGTCACGGCCGATGTCTGAAAATATGTCTCGCATCCTTTGCGGGTCCGCAAACTCGGTCTTGGTGGGTTTATGCGCCGCCATGTACCGTCTTGCCGCGTCAAGTATGGTGTATTCTTCCTCGCCCAGCCGGAATTCGGGCGGGATGATGTGGTATATCTTCTGTATCTTGTCTTCCACCTTGAATACCTGCACCTCGCTGTTGCCTACCATATACCTGTCTATCTTTTTTCCGTTCTTAGGTGGTATTAGCATATATCTGGTAAGCATGAAGTTCGGCTTGATCATCGGGTGGAACATTTCTCTGTAGAGTGCCCTGTTACCGTCCACATGCCCGATAAGCCGTGTCTTTACCAGATTTATGAGTTCGGTCGCTTCAAGTGAGGATTTGATCTTTCCTAATACATTGGTTATGTAATTGTTATAGCACGTCATGCATTTTTCATTCGCGCTTTTCATTTTCTCGTGGGTGTGCCTGATCTCTCTCAGTGTCTTGACATATGTGCCTATGGGGTCCTCTCGGATGTCTGTTGTCAGAAGCTTATGCAGAAAGTCGGTCCGTTGCGGTACACAGGCATTGCATCCTGGAATGGATAGGTTTGCAACCGAAAGCACTCTTTGCTGTTTCACCAGATAGACGATAGTGTTTGCGATCTGTTTAAGGAGATGTGTCTGGTACATGTCATACTCAAATTCTCGTGTCTGCGTCAGTATGACCCGTGCCGCATTCTTGGATTCCACTAACTTATCGATAGTCCGCGCCATACATATCGGGAAATCTTCGACTGATGACCCATATATGCAGTTTAGGCAGTTTACCTTGACAGTATTGTTCTCATTGTCATATTCATAGTTGCAGACTACCATAATTTATATATGGGTGCCTACCTATTAAATATATATATCGTATTTTTTGATATTCAGTGATACTATGGTTTTCAACAATCCTCCTCCAAAGACTGACAACACACCGATAATCGGTGAACTTTCCCGTCGTCTTAATGATAACACTCGCCGTATCAGGCTTATCGAGGATGAGCTTGAGAACCTAGACTCACGAGTGAACAGCATGGAACAGACAATAATGGATGCTACAAAAGAGATGAATAAATCCATACAGCACATAACTGAAGACAATACTGACTTATCTGACAAGGTATCGAACATTGCAGTCGATGTCCAGAAGATAAATGCGCGCATAAAAAATCTGGTCACTAGGCAGGAACTGCGTGAGATGCAGGAATATATGGAACTTATGAAATCAATAACGAACCGTATCAGTGCAAGTAAAGATACTGGTGCAATGGAATGAGGTAATTATTATGGGGATGAAATTTGAACTGTTCGGAAATCTGAAAAAGAAGCCACCGAGTTCTGGTGCACCTAGCACACAAAACTTTAACGCATCGACAGATACAGGAATGCCCTCTATGTCAGACAACATGCCTGCTCCTATGCCTTCAACAGAGAGTTCAATGCCTCCCTTGCCGCCCGCACAACCGACGTCATCATTTCAGCCGGCATCGCAGCCTAATCCGAACATTATGGCTGCAGTAAATGATCTTGCCTCAAAAGGTATGCCTGAAGCCGAGATGGTCCAGGCACTGAAAGCAAAAGGCTACAATTTCAAAGAGATAGACACAGCCCTCGGCCAGGCAATAAGGTCACAGGTCGCAGGTGAGGACCTGTCCAGTTTAGCGCCTGGTATGGCTGCAGAACAACCGCAAGAGATGGGTGCTATGCCTCAGGATCAACCATCCGGTTTCTCTCAGCAGATGATGGGTCAGACAGAGGTTACAAGAAATGATAATCTGGAAGCCATGATAGAGTCCATCGTGGAAGAGCGTCTGGCCTCATTTAAGACCTTGATAGAGAACATCAATGGTTCTATTGCAGATATCCGGAGTGAGATAGAAAATTTGGACACCTCCCTTAAATCCGTTGAGACACGGACTGAAAGTACAGTCTCTGACGTAAAGAAAGATATGGATGTGTTGCGGGATGACTTTTCTGAGGTAAGCCCTAAAGTCTCAAGCATCGAGCGCGCATTCAAGGACGTGGTACC
>DAOVHT010000005.1 GCA_030671745.1 Candidatus Nanohaloarchaea archaeon | reverse complement strand
CGGCAACAAAGAGAAAGCATTGAAATATTACAATAAGGTCCTTCATGACCTGAAATACAGAAAATTCATCCCGGAACAGATCTTCGATAATGATGTTCAAGTGGCCGTATCGCCTCTCTGCTGGGCTCATTCCATGTTTGTCATAGCGTCCAAGAAGTTTGGGTATCTGTAGGTGCTCAAAACATCAAATTTATTAAATTGCACTTGTCAATATCTTTTGATGGAGATTAACGATAAAGTATATGGATTGGTAACAATTGATGAACCTGTACTGGTCGAACTGATCAAATCTAAACCGCTCCAGAGACTCAATGGGATACATCAGTTGGGCGCTTCTCAGTATGCAATTCGCGGTGAAAGTGTAACAAGATACGATCACTCGGTAGGCGTGATGATCCTGCTTTCAAAACTTGGTGCATCAACTGAAGAGCAGATTGCTGGATTGCTTCATGATACACCGCATACTGCATTCTCACATGTCATCGATTTCGTGTTCAAAGAGAATAATCATAATCAAGAATTCCATGAAAAATTCTATGAAAAAATTATAGTTCAATCTGAGATTCCGCGCATCCTGAAAAAATATGATTTTGATGTCAATCGGATCTTAGATGATTCTAACTTTCCGTTATTGGAGAGGAATCTGCCGGATCTGTGCGCGGACAGGATTGATTATACATTACGGGATATGACTGCATATTATGGATTCAGTGATAAAATAAATGAGTACATATCTAGCTTTGTAGTTTATGATAATGAGATCATTGTCAATAATGCGGCTATTGCAAAAAAGTTTGCAGAAGATAATTTGCAAATGAATAAAGAGGTATGGTCGCATCCCCGGGAAGTTGCACTGTTTCAGATTCTGGCTGATGCGATTAAGATTGCGATGGATGACGGCATACTGACGGAAAATGATCTGTTTGAAGATGATCTATCTGTATATACAAAATTGAAAGAATCAGGAAACAAATTGATAACACAAAAATTAAGTATGCTCAACCCTAATCTGAATATCATTGATAATCCTGATGATTTTGATTTTCATTCTATAAATAAATTAAGATACATCAATCCGAAATATCTTGGTCCAGATGGTTCGGTCAATAGAGTTGCTGATACATTTAAGGATTATTCTGAGAAACTTGTGGCACATAAAAAGTGGATAGAAAGAGGTCATTTTGTTAAGGTTGTGTCTTACTGAGTTAATGTTACACCTAAATAAAATATATTTATTTCTTTGTGGAATGCAATTTCTTCAATGTTTTCAATCTAGTATCAAGGGCTTTGTGCATATCTTTGTAATCTTTACCAAGATGCATTATTTGTTTTAGTCGAGTATTGATATACCTTTGTGTATAGATTCTTTGAGACCCCACAGCATTACTTTTTGTATTGAAAGGATCATGACTAAAGAATGCACCACCTGATGAATGAGGTCTGTGTAAGTTTGCGCTATGATTTTTAGCTTTTGATGTACTATTTTTATGTGTCAATAATTCTGTTTTTTTAAGATATAGGATTGATAAGAGTATAATAGACAATGCTGCAAATATTATCTGATAAGAGATAGTCTGTTTTGTTTCGGGTTGAGTTATTATTGTTTGTTGTTCATCATTTAGGATTGTCTCTGCATCTTTTGCGAGATTATATGCAATTGTATAGTTGCCAGCACCAAAAGCCTGCCTTGCAAGAGTTAGTATCTTATTGACTTCTTCATTTAGTGTATGACCATTATTTTCAATTTCAAGAAGTTTAGATTCAACTGTCTCAATTGATTTGAGAGCTTCGGTTTCATTAATTATTATTGATTGCTCAGCTTCACTACTTGTATTATCAGTTACTGTTTGATTTGATTCAACAGGAGTAGGATTGATTGTTGTGTTATCAATCATAAGGGTATCATTAGATCCATCAGCATCAGTGGTAACTGTTGGATAGATATAGGAATGACTGCCGCCTGTCGAAGTACATGAACCACAATCGTTTGCGCAGGTTGAACAGGTCTCGCCATTGTTGCAGGTGCTGTCACCACAGTAAAGACCTACAAGAGTTGTGAAGTTATACTGTGCGGAAGTGTTGCAATTACCTGACGGATCACAGAACGACACATTATAATAATAGAGGGTTGATGATGAGAGACCGGTCAAGATAAAAGAATGATTTACTGCAAAGGTGCTGTTTGATACGTTCTGGGTTGTGTTGAGATCTGTGCCGTAAAATATTGTTAAATTTGTGGAAGAAAGATTAGAGTTCAAGGAGATTGTTGCGGAAGATGAAGTTATGGATGTTGAAATGATATCTGATACTTCCGGAGATGTTGTATCAATTGTTATTGTCCTTATTTCTGTCTGATTGCTGTTTCCTGCTGTGTCATTTACCCAGAGGTAATATGTGTATGTACCATCAATTAGGTCTGTGAAGTTGACGGAAGTGTTTGTCAATGTCATGTTTGAACCGTTCCAATTTAGGATTGTTGTGTTTATGTTTGCGTCTATAATTGACCAGTTGATGTATGTGTAATTGTTTTTGATGTAACTGTTATTGTCTTCTGTCGGTGAGATGAATGATATTGTGGGTTTGATGGTGTCAATGATAAAATAAATATAATCCGTTGAAGTCATATTGCCTAGCGTGTCATTGCAGCTAAAAATCACACTGTGGTTACCTTCAGTCATTGATGCATTGTTTGAGTTCCAGTTGCCTGAATTGTTGAGCATTGTAACATTTACTGCACCGTCTAAAGAATAACCGCACCAATCTGAATCCTTATTTACTGTTGCATTGAACCAGATTGAATCATTATTGTATGTACTGTTTACTGGAGATTCTATTGTAATTGTAAATGGAAAAATGTTTGTCCAGGTGATGTCCTGATTATTCGTGTTGTTGTTTTCATTAGTTGCGGCATCAATACAGGATATATGGTGTGTGTATGACTGCTCTAAATTTATACCAGTAAAGGTGCAGGATGATGTACTCTCACAAGAGTTGGACATTGCAGTGTATCCAAGATCTGTTGTTGCCCAACGGCAGCTAATCGCACCAGTTACTGAAAAAGATATAATGGTATTAGTATCACCACTTAAATCTGTGTAGGGTGCACTTATATCACCTTCAACACTTGTAATTGAAAAGCTGTTAGGTGGAGTTGAGTCTGTTGTGTATGTTCCTGTGCGTGGATTTGTTGTTGCAGGCAGATCACCTGAATCAAATAAGAATGCATACCATGTATGGCTTGTGTCATCTGTCTGTGTTGCAAAAGAACAAGATGGATTCGTAAGGAGTCCTATGTTATTGCAGTATTCTGTATCACTGCAAGCTGAACCTGTGACTGAGTTAGTGCTGCAAACCCTAAATATTAGTGTGTCTGAATCTGAATCACTTGCAACCGTTGTTATCTGTAGTGTGCTTCCGCCTTTTATTGTGAGTCCACTATCATTATCTGTTGCAGATGTGAATGTAGGCGGAGCAGGTGGGACATATGGAGTTTCTGATGGAATTGCACCACTACCATCTTCAATCCTACCATTAGTCCATACAGAGGTACCGACTCCATATACGTCAAAATCATCAAAACCCCCATCAGCAAAATAATTATCTATCGCACCATAACCACCAAATTCAAAAACATAGCCTGGAGCGGGACTAGTATCAAAACCTGTCCAAACGATACTTCCTGCAACATTATCCACAGTAAGAGTGCAAGTTTCTGCATCCCAATCAAAATCTAGATTTATATGATACCAGGTATTAGGAGATATCAAGATAGTACCCGAACCAATACCTATTCCCACATAAAATCTATCTGTATCAAAATAAAAACCTACCATTGACGAGGCTCCATATATAGCATTAAATTCAAAACCAGTACCACTAAAATATCGATCAAATGAAATCGTTTCTGTACCTGTCCCAACAATACCAATAGTACTCACAGCATTACCAAGATCATCACTAAGTTTAAGAAAATCAACATCGGCACTTACGGCCCCAATATTAATAAAAAGAACAAGAACAAAAACAGTCAGGAAAATTAATCGTTTCATAATATCCACACATTAAATACAACACTAGAGTAATTGTAACTTTGTTAACATCACTATCGCGTTTTTGTTTAATATATTGAAAATATTAATGTGAGATAGTAAATCATATTTACCTAAAAAACATCAAATTTACAAATATACTTTTTGTTATCTTAATTTGTATATCAGGAGTATATATAAATACGCCCGCTCACGAATTTGCACAAAGATTAAGTTATCCACAATAAATACGATGTTTTGTACAAAAGAGTACAGATTCTCAAATATTCAAATCAGAAACACTTTGAATTGAATACTGTGATTCCTGAATATTGAACCTATTAAAAAAATAGAAAGTTATATCATATTCCCACGATACCGAAATTATAGAGGCAAGTGTTGATGATATAGTTGCAAAATAAGTCGTTTAGTTTTTGTGCAAAACCCCTATACATTGTGAAAAATTTAAAAAAAATAGAAAAATTATTGTTTTAAGAATCAGTTAAAAATTGCTAATCAAGCCTTGATCTTCTTTAACCTGAAGACGTTCTCTCTCTCCATCTCTTCAAGACGCAATTTTATGAACGCCTCTTGCGCTTCCATATCAGGGATTGCCTTGAACTCGAGCGCATTCACACGGCGCTTGGTCTTCTCGATCTCTTCAATCAACCGGCGCACCGATGTCTCTACTTCGGCGGCAAGGATGACTTTCTGGACGACCTGCTCATATCCGTCTGTTGCCTCATTTATGTACGGTGAACATTTGACCCTGCCGTAACCACGTTCAAAGATTGATTTCCGTACACTGTCAGAACTTATCTTCGGTACAACCACGCCCATTATGTTTTTTGTATCAAGGGTTATCACAGGCTTGTCTTTGAGTGCGGTGGCTGCTGAAGTCAGTGCAGTCTTTCCCTCTATCGCTTGCGCAATGTCTGCATCGGTCTTGGCTTTTGCATAGAGCTCATTAAGCTCGGAACGGATAGTCTTTGCTTTCTTCAATATCTCAAAGAAATCTAGGATAAGACCGTCCCTTTTCTTCTTCAGAAGATTGTGGCCTGACTTTGCAAGCCGTATCTTCTGCTTAAGCTTCATCAATTCCGATCTTGTTGGTTTTACTTCAGATACCATGGTTTGTCACCGATACTTAGGACTTGTCGTCTTTACCTTCTTTACCTTTTTTTTCATCTTTTCCGTTTCCGGATTTCAGGTACTTTTCTTTCAGGTCCTTGCTGATCCTTCCAAGCTCATCTTTTGGTATGTCTGAAAGTAAGTCCCAAGAGATCTTAAGTGTGTCTTCAATTGACCTGTCTTCTGTTGATGACTGCTTTACGAATCGGTCCTCAAACTTCTCTGCAAACCTTAACAGACGTCTATCTTTTTCTGAAAGCGCTTCTTCACCTACGATAGCTACAAGACCACGCAAGTCACGACCTTCAGCATAGTTCGCATAAAGCTGGTCTGATACCTGCTTGTGATCTTCCCTTGTCTTACCCTTACCTATACCTGAATTCATCAGTCTTGAAAGTGATGGCAATACGTCGACCGGTGGATAATTACCTTTCCTGTGAAGCTCACGGGACAGTACAATCTGACCTTCGGTTATGTATCCTGTAAGGTCTGGGATCGGATGAGTTATGTCATCACCGACCATGGTAAGTATTGGAATCTGCGTAACTGAACCTTTCTTACCTTTGATGATACCTGCACGTTCATAGATCATTGCAAGGTCTGTGTACATGTATCCTGGGTATCCTCGTCGTCCCGGTACCTCTTCTCTTGCGGCACCGATCTCTCTTAATGACTCGCAATAGTTTGTCATGTCTGTCATTATGACTAAGACATGCATGCCTTTCTCATACGCTAGGTATTCTGCTGCAGTCAATGCCATCCTTGGAGTCACAAGCCGTTCTACCGCAGGGTCATCTGCAAGATTCAGGAATACTGTTGCGTGTTCAAGTGCACCTGTCTGCTCAAAATCGTCAATAAACTTCTGTGCGTCCTCGTTTGTGATACCCATCGCTGCAAAGACTACTGCAAAGTCGCCTTTCTGACCTACAACTTTTGCCTGCCTTGCAATCTGCAATGCTATATCATTGTGAGGAAGCCCTGAAGCTGAAAAGATCGGCAGTTTCTGACCACGGACCAGTGTGTTCATAAGGTCAAGTGTTGAGATACCTGACTGGATGAAATCCGCAGGAGACTGTCTTGCATAAGGATTGATTGCTGCACCTAGGATATCCATCTGTTTTTCGGGTATGATCTCGGAACCGCCATCTATCGGTTTTCCTGCACCGTTGAATATACGTCCTAAGATGTCTTGTGATACTGGCAGGCTGATCGTCTCGCCAAGGAAACGTACTGAGGACTGCTTATCAATACCGCTTGTCCCTTCAAATATCTGAACGACCACCATATCATCTGAAGTATCCAGTACCTGACCGTTCTTTGTCTCGCCAGATGAAAGCATGACCTTCACGACTTCACCATAACTTACCGGGTGAGTCTTCTCTACAAATACTAAAGGTCCTGCAATTCTTTTGATTGTCTTATAATCTTTCATCTTAAACACCATCATTCAAGGTTATCAAATTCCTTGTCCATCTCTTCTGTTATCTTATCCAGAAGTCCGTCATAATCTTTCTCAAACTTGACATCAGCAATCATGTTTTTGGATTTCATCAATATTATTGATGTTGCCGGGATGCCGTTGTCTAATGCCTCTTCGGCACGGGACGCGAAATGAAGTATTGTCTCCATAAGACGGTATGTCTTTTTCGGGTCACAGTAAGTGTCAACATCATGGAACGCGTTCTGCTGAAGGAAATATTCTCGTATCATCCTTCCGACCTCAAGTGTGACCTGCTGTTTTTCAGGCAGTGCATCTGAACCTACAAGCTGGACAATCTCCTGAAGCTTTTCTTCTTCCTGTAAGATTACCATGAATTCAGATACTAACTCTGGCCATTTAGGTGATACATTTTCAGCAAACCATGGGTTCAATGTATTGTTATAAAGACTGTATGATGTCAACCAGTTGATTGACGGGAAATGTCTTCTCTGAGCCAGTTTTGCGTCAAGTGCCCAGAATGATTTTGTGACACGTAATGTGTTCTGTGTGACCGGTTCTGAGAAATCTCCACCTGGTGGCGATACTGCGCCGATTATCGTTACTGATCCTTCCTTGTCAGTCCCTAGCGGTGTGATCCTTCCTGCCCGTTCATAGAACTCAGCAAGTCTTGTTGACAGGTATGCAGGGTAACCTTCTTCACCGGGCATCTCTTCAAGACGTGATGAGATCTCACGCATAGCCTCAGCCCAACGTGATGTTGAATCTGCCATCAATGCAACTGAGTATCCCATATCACGGTAATATTCTGCGATTGTTATTCCTGTATAGATTGAAGCCTCTCTTGCTGCAACCGGCATGTTGGATGTGTTTGCGATCAGGACTGTCCTGTTCATAAGAGCCTTGCCGGTCTTTGGGTCTATCAGATGAGGGAATTCTGTCAATACCTCTGTCATCTCATTGCCTCGTTCACCGCAACCTATGTAGACTATTATGTCTGCATCAGACCATTTTGCAAGTGATTGCTGCGTTACTGTCTTTCCTGCACCGAAAGGTCCAGGGATTGCTGCCGCACCACCTTTTGCAAGAGGGAAGAGTGCATCCAGAACTCTCTGACCTGTAACCAATGGTATGCTCGGTAGAAGTTTCTTTCGTGATTTTCTTGGTATCCGTATTGGCCATTCATTTGCAAGCTTTACTTTTTTACCATCTTCAAGAGTACCGATCACTTCTGCGACATTATATTTTCCGGATTTTATGTCTTTCACTTTCGTCTCTTCAAAGTTTGAAGGAATAAGTATGCTGTGCACTATAGTTTCACTTTCCTGTACTGTACCTATTATGTCTCCGCCTTTTACAGTGTCGCCTTTTTTTACGGTTGCCTTGAAGTCCCACACTTTCTTAAGGTCAAGACCTGAAGCTGTGACACCACGGGTGATGAAGTCGCCCATGGATTCCATGATCACTGGAAGCGGTCGCTGGATACCGTCATATATGGATTTTAAAAGTCCCGGACCTAAAAGAACAGTCAATGGTGCACCTGTAGTGACTACCGGTTCACCGGGAGTAAGACCTGTTGTATCTTCATATACCTGGATGACACTCTTGTCACCATCTATCTGAATCACTTCACCCATAAGAGCTTCGTTACCTACATGAACCACGTCATACATCTTTGCAGAGATGCCTTTTGCTACAACTACGGGTCCTGCAATCCTGTAAATCTTACCCTCTGTGTTAGATATCTTTTTCTTGTCTGTTGTTTTTTTCAGTACTTTTTTTGCAACCATATCACAAATCACCTAAACTTCAATATTATCAATTTTTATATATTATCATTATCTGTTGTTTTTTTGTCATTATCATTTGTCATCTATGTTATCATTATTTTATCCATCATTCTTTGTTCCATACATCCACACCGATCGCTTTCTTTATCTGTTTTCTCAGGCGGTCATCTGACGTTGTCTCTTCACTCACCATCACAGTTACCGGTCTTACTGAACTGTCAAAATTGTCCTGCAACCGTTGAGGTAGTGCCTCTACATCTGTCTTATGCATGACTAGGATGCCTATGTCTTTGTTCTTCAGAGCCTCTGACAACCTGGTCTTCATGTCATTGTTGTCTGCAACAATCGTGTCTTTGATTCCTGCAAGCTCGAACCCTATGATAAAATCCGGTTTTCCTAAAACGACTATGTCTGGCATAAATATCACATAAGTATTATAATATCAGGTTTTCCTCGATGAATTTTTCCGGCAAGTTGAGTGATTTGGCTCGAGAGATTAATTTAAGGTTTCTGACCTCTACCTCTTTTGCAAGTATGTATCCCAATACGGGTGCGATTGTGAGAGGGTGCTTGTGCAATAACAGGTATGCTTTTTTCATCAGTCTTCTGTCAAGTCCACGACGGATGACCTTAAGGGATCCTTTAAGAGCTTCTTCCTTTCCGGATTTGATCTCATCTGAATATGATGTCTTGTCTATCAGGATATCAAGTGCGCCTTCAATGTCTTTTGCTTGCGCAACTGATTCAAGGACAGGCAATGATATGTCTGCGGCAGGCTGAATCAATAGTGGCATGATCTCTTTCTGTTCAAGACCTTCCTTTTTCATAATGAGCAATGTGTTGATGTTTAAGATATCGATCTCATTCCTTAAGAATGTCTTGAATTCGGATGCATGTTTCGGCAGATTGTCAGCAATACCCATAAGGTATCTGTAATAGTTTATGTCAAGCCAGTTCTCGACAGACGCAAGATTTAAATTGTCACCTTCTGGTTTTGGTATTGATGATTTTGCATGAGGTAAAATGTTTTGGAACATCGGGTCTTCGACAAGGTCAGATATTGTTTTTTTCTTGAGCAGTTTCAACAGATTTTTCTTTTTTATGTTGCAACCAGACATCAACCTTAATGCAATCTCATCTTCAGGCATATCTGAACCGATATTTCTCAGTATTGTTTTCATGTTTGCAATGTCAATCCGTAACAGGTATTTCTGTATCAATTCTTTTGTGTCACCTTTTGAAAGGTATATAACTTTCTGGAAACATTCGGAAGCGTTATCGTTTAAAGCTACCTCAATCAGATCGGCACCAGTGTGCCTTACTGCGAACTCATCAATCTGTTTCTTGTATTCGCCTTCTTCCAAGAAATGAGATATCTCGGCAGAGGTCATCTTCATCAATCTATGATATTGGTCTTTTGCGATAAGTTTTGAACTCATGACACGGACTCTAGTATTAAGATACGGATCCCTATTAAGTTTCAACCTATCTATAGTTATTGTCTCTTCGTTCTTCATTTTAACCAAAACCACATATCATCTATTATAATTAATTGAAAAGTATGTCTGCTGCTTCTTTTAATGTTTTGTTTCTTATAGTCTCTAAAAGCATATCAAAGGAATTGTCAATGCGGACTGTTCCGTCACTATTTTCGATTATGACACCACCTAGCATGTCTTTTTCGGAAACAGTCATAGTTTTTGCAAAAGGTTTTACAAGTGACATATCATTTCTGTTGACATATACTTTTTTTGCATCAGGCATCTGTTTCAAAGATTCAGCCATAAGATTTTTCAGCAAGTTTTTTCTTGTAGCTGTATCTAATTGACTTACCTTTACCTTGACATCAGCATAGGTTTTTTCAATGAGCTGTTTTTTTGCATCAAGCAATGGTTTCTTGCTTTCAAGACTGGTTGATGCAAGTTCTTTTTTCTCTAAGACTGCTATCTGTTCTTCAGTTTTAGCTTTAGCTGCGTCAATCAAGTCTTCTGATCTTTTCTTTGCAGCAGTAAGAATCACTTCTGCTTCAGCCTTTGTTTCAGCTTCAAGATCTTTTATCTTGTTCTCTACATCTGCCAAAATCTGTCCGGATACATTCTCTAAACTCATTAAAATCATCCCTTTTAATATTACAACTAATGATGACCTCTAAAGACCATCATCAATTGCAGATATCATTTATCAATCCTTTTGATCATGCACCAAGAATCATGTATGCAATTACGAAACCGAAAAGCACAATTGTCTCTGGAAGCACAGTCATGATCAGACCTTTTACGAATAAATCTTCGTTTTCTGCAATTGCACCGACTGCTGCGGTGCCGATCTCTTTCTCTGCAATAGCTGCTGCTATGGCTGAAATGCCAATAGCGAGTGCTGCTGCAATAGCTGTTATAGGTTCTACCATATTTATCACATTTTATTTAGTTATTTTAATTATCTATCAATTGGAATACTTATGCACCAAGGATCATATAAGCAATCACAAAGCCAAAAAGCACAATTGTCTCCGGAAGCACAGTCATGATCAGACCTTTTACGAAAAGATCTTCATTCTCTGCAATTGCACCGACTGCTGCGGTGCCGATCTCTTTCTCTGCAATAGCTGCTGCTATGGCTGAAATGCCAATAGCGAGTGCCGCTGCAATAGCTGTTATAGGTTCTACCATATTTTTCACCATATTATTTTAATTTTTTAAGTCTAATGAATATCATATTATATATAACTTAATCTCTTCTCCCAAACGGCATATATTTCTGGCCGCCACCTGTGTAAAATTTCATGAAAAATTCTACGTAATGAAGCCTCATGGAATGGATGAAAGGTGACAGGAATCCAAGGAATATTGCGATTGAGTGTCCTGCTAAAAGGATTATTGTACCTACAATCAGACCGATTCCGCCTGCGCTAAATGCCATGCCTGCCATCTCGTTCACTACAAGTGCCAGGATTGCGGATGCAAGACCTACAGCCATAAGACGTGAATAAGATAGTATGTTTGCAACTATCGATGGAAGTTCAAAGAGACCTTTCAGACCCTCACCTAAAGTTATCATTATTGCAGATACAAGCATGATTGCTGCACCTAGTGTCATGTTCCCTAAAGCCAGTAAAACACCACCTACCTGAAGAGACATCCAGCTTGCTTTCTCAAGGATTGCAGCTTTCAGTCCGTGTGCCTTTTTCATGTTATAAAAACCGATCATAAGTCCCATATTGACATGAGCCACACCCATGCCAATCGCTAAATTAAGGAGAGTTATGGGATGATGAAGCCTGTGAAGTATCGGAGTCATATGATAACCGAATATGTGTTCTGCTCCGAAAAATTCACCGAAGACAATACCGAAGACGGCAGTCATGAATGATGCGAACATCAATACTGAAAGGACTGACTTTATTTCAGCAACTTTAACTTTTGTCCTTATTATGAAAAATAATGCAAATGTCAGAAGACCGTAACCTAAGTCACCCAACATGAAACCGAAGAATAATGGGAATGTCAGGAACATGAAAAATGTAGGGTCTATCTCACCATAGGATGGACGTGAATATAAATCAATCAGGAACTCAAATGGTTTTATCCCTTTTGGATTCTTCAGTTCGACTGGTGCACCTTCGACTGCTTTTCGTGATCTTATGTAGATCTTTCCGTCGGTCTTTTTCCTTAGCTCTGACTCCATTTCCGTGAAATCGTCTTGTGGAACCCAACCCTCAATGACAAAAGCATTTGTACTCTCTGCGAATCTTAATGGCACTTCGCCAACCTCTATATCACGTGAGAAATCTGCCTCATTATCAATTATGAATGATGAATATTTTTCACCTAATGCATCCATCTCACTTTTCAGTCTCTTTTTTTCGTCAGTCAGATGGTCATATTCATCTTTGATCGTCTTTAGGATATTGTCTGACTTGCCCTCAAACTCTTCGAGACATTTAAGATTTATCGGGGTGAAACTGTTGTTTGAAAAAAGTGCGGATGTCTCATCTGCCTTGTCTTTAATCACAAAGAGTGCAATCACTTGTCTGCTCATGTATTCGCCATGGAACATCTCGACATTGTCTGTTATTGATGACAATTCTTTCTTGAATCGGGATAGGTCTACATTTTTTGGGAGGTAACCGACCATATAAGAAAGGCTATCATATTGAGTGAACACTTTCCAATCAAGACCTAAAGTTGATATGGGTGCCACTATGTCTTCTTTTGCTTTAAGGAGAGATAAAGAATCATTGACTGCTCTTATCTTGTCTATAGAGTCTACAATCTGCGCATCGATCTGATCTATCTGTGCTGATATCTCCTCTTGGTTTGGTCTGTCTATAGATACTACTTTTCCGCCATTATTCTTTACGACATTCAGATGTTTTTTTATGGAACGAAGCTTGATAAGATCTTCAGATAACTCGGATGCGCGTTCTGTAGGTGTACCAATATCTAACACAGTCCCATTATCAGGCTTTGTATAATCATCAATGTGCAATATGCCTTTACCATAGAAAAAAGAAACCGCGGTATCCCTTATACTCCTTGGTCCTGCAACGGTCACCTTACACATCTTTTTTGGTTTAAGCAATTATATCACACCTATCTTATAATTTTTGTTATTTGAGATTATCATCATCAAGATTATCATTCAAGCTTTAGTCTTATTTATGGTATCTAGAAATTCAGAGACTATATAATCTGTTGCTTTTGGAACATTTTTCTCTGATTTCTTTACAAATGCAGAGGTCTCTTTCTTGCTGATATCAAAAGCACTGTCTCTTTTTTCTTGGATGCGTATCTTTGCACCATCAAGCATCTTTTTTGAGGTCTCTTCTGCTTCATCCTTTGCATCTTCGACCCAGCTTGTTGCCATCTGTCTAGATTTAATAATTGTCTTTTCTCGCTTTTTTTCTGCATCTCGCTCTAGAGTTGATGCTTTCTTTTCAACTTGCCTTATCTCAAGCAATATATCTGCACTAGCTTTATCGGACATAAAAATCATCACCACAAAATCTCTTAATCATCTTTTAGTGTCCGGAATTGAAATATAGAATAATGGTACGGACTATAATAGTGGGAGGGTAAGGTTAATAAAGATTATCTATATAATCAATATATATCTATATAGAGGACTATAGATGTTTGAGATAATTACAGGTGTTCTACTATAGAAACCAGAAAGATACAGGCAACAGGCGGAGGAGGGACATACATACTTTCACTGCCTAAAAAATGGATAAAAAAGTATAGTCTTAAACGACAGGATGACATCAACATATTCTTGAAAGATGACGGCGCACTTGTGCTTTTGCCCGTGACTAAAAAAGTTAAGAAAGAGATAGCCATAGATGCTAATGGCGTGTCTACAAGGTATATCATAAGGAAGATGATCGGCACATACATAAACGGTGCGGACCAGATCGACATTGCCGGGCCTATCGGACGAGCAGATAGAAGACTTATCAGACGCGCTGCAAAAGATATGCTCATAGGTGTTGAGATATCAGAAGATGAAGATAAGATATCAATACAATGCATAATAGACATATCAAAATTGTCAAACCGGAAGATATTTGAGAATGCATACAAGGCCACCAACTGGATGTATGTCACTGTATTCTCTGCGCTTTCTGAGAGGGACAGTGAACTTGCTAAAGATGTCATAGACCAGGACAGTGATGTTGACAGGCTCACTATACTTGCCATAAGATTGCTGAACCTTGCGGCAAAAGATCCTAGCTTTTCTGAATGTGTCGAGATTGCGGGATGCGATGCATTGAATTATCGGGCACTCATAGACCATATTGAGACGATGGCTGACCATTGCGTCAATATTGCGCAGGCCATCACCGATATTGTCGATAAGGACATACCAGAGGATCTTGTTTCTACTATAATTGAGACTTCTGAAAAAATCAATAAGATATATGCTGACGTATTCTATGCATTCTGGTATAGGAAACCTGAACTTGCAGATAAGACAATTGAGGATGCGACAGAGATTGAGAATACAGTATTGTCTATTGAAAACAAAAGTCGAGTATTGACAGATAAGAGAATCACTGACACCGCCGATGTTGTTGGGGCGATTGCCATCATCATAGATAATATGGGATCAATATTGCATATATCCAAGAATATCGGTGAGCTTGTCATTGATATGGAAGAGGATATATGAGATATATAGGCCAATCAGCCCATATAAGTCAAGTCTTTTTTCTTCTCAGTCTCTTCAACTGCAATCTTTACGACTGCCTTGTTGAAATCTTTTGAAGTCACGATGAACCTGTCATCCCTTATTGCGAAATAACCGGCTTCTACACAGACCGCTCTTATCTCTGCACCTGACATGTCTTTCATCTTCTTTGCGATCTTATTTAGATTGACGTCTTCTGCAAGTTTCATCTTTTTTGTGTGTATCTTCAATATATCAACAATACCTTTATGATCCGGTGTCGGTATGAATACAAGACGATCAAATCTTCCTGGTCGGGTTATTGCACTATCAAGGATGTCGATACGGTTTGTTGCGGCGATCAGCTTCACATCACCTAACGGTGCGAAACCGTCAATCTCGGCCAGAAGCTGCATGAATGTACGCTGAACTTCCCTTTCACCTGAAGTTCCCACATCCATCCTTGTAGCCGCAATCGAATCGATCTCATCTATGAAGATTATTGCAGGAGCTTTCTCTCGTGCCATCTCAAAAATGGATTTTACAAGCTTTGCACCCTGACCTATGAATTTCTGGACCAGTTCAGAGCCCACTATCTCGATAAAGGTTGCATTTGTGCTTGTAGCTGCCGCCTTTGCAAGAAGTGTCTTGCCGGTTCCAGGATGACCGTAAAGTAGGACCCCTTTAGGTGGCTCGATGCCTATCTTCTTGAACAGTTCAGGTTTCTTGAGAGGAAGCTCAATCACTTCTTTCAACTCTTCAATCTCATCCTTAAGACCGCCTATCTGGTTCCACTTGATGTTCGGTTTTTCGACAATCACATATTTGCTGACATCAAAATGTTTTTTCTTGCCTATCTTCTGGATGACTGTCAATGATTTCTGTTCAACCAAGACCTCATCTGATGCCTTCAGTCTCTTGTCAAGGGATGTATCCACATTGACGTAGAATTCGTTACCGTTCTTCAGGCGGACCATACAACAGTTTTCAGGGTATGTATCTATCACTTCAGCAACCAGAAGAGGTGGCATCTTATATCGCATCAATTCATTTCTCATCTCTGCCATCTTTACCTTAAGAAGTATGTTCTCTTCTTGGTAATCTATCTTTTCCTCTTCAACTTCATGTTCGTATGTCGGTGATTCGACTGTAATATCATCTGAGCCCATATCAATTCCCCCAATAAGTCATATTACTATAATGGAAAAATATGTTTAAAAAGGTATTGATTTCAGATGATGACAAGATTGGTAGTTAGGCAGATCCAGTAAATAGGATTATACATATAAGAGTAGGGGGCATATGAGACAAAACCTTATAAAAAAAATATTATAATTATAGGACATGATATGTCTTGGCATTGAATCGACCGCGCACACGTTAGGCATAGGTATCGTTGATTCTAAAGGTACGGTTCTTGCCAATGCAAAGAAAAGTTTCTTTCCGGACGAAGGTATACATCCGCGCGAGGCGGCGGTGCACCACACTAAACATGCAATGGAATTGGTCTCTTTGGCGCTTGCTTCCGCCAAGATTGATGCTGTCGATATTGATCTTATCTCATTTTCACAAGGTCCCGGACTCAGCCCGTCGCTCAAGGTCGGGGCGGTCGTCGCAAGGACTCTTGCTTTGGAGTTGAAAAAACCCATACTGGGCGTCAACCATTGCGTTTCTCACATCGAGATCGGTAAATTGAAGACAGGTGTTAAAGATCCCATAATTGTCTATGCATCGGGCGGCAATACGCAGATCATCGGTCTGTCTGGCGAGAAGTATCGGGTGTTCGGGGAGACGCTTGATATCGGTATAGGTAACATGATAGATAAGTTCGCGCGAAAGGTAAGGCTCGGTAACCCGGGCGGGCCGATAATCGAGAAGATCGCTAAGAAAGGCAAGTATATCGATATGCCATATTCTATCAAAGGGATGGATATGTCATTTTCGGGGCTTCTGACTTTTGCAGTCAATGCTTTTATCTTGAAGAAAGAGAAGATTGAGGACGTATGCTATTCGTTGCAGCATAATGCTTATTCTATGGTGGTCGAGGTCACTGAAAGGGCGCTGTCGCATACTGGCAAAAGTGAGGTTCTGCTTACTGGCGGGGTTGCGGCCTCTAAGATGCTTCAGGGGATGCTTGAAGTCATGTGCACGGAAAGGGGTGCAAAGTTCAATGTCGTGCCGGTAGATGTTGCAGGGGACAATGGTGCGATGATCGCGTGGCAAGGGCTTATTGAATATGAGGGTGGGCGACGACAGAAGATGACTGATACCGAACCGAACCCTAAATGGAGAACTGATGAAGTTGAGGTTGGTTATTGAAATGAACTGTTTATTGTTTTTAGATAGATCTTAGTCCTTATAGATTTTATCAAAAGTATGAAATATTATATTCTCAGGTAGCTCTGTCGTATCGGGTTTATATTGAGGAGTATAATAATCACAGTAAGTCTTAATAGTACCATTTATAACCATCAATGTAAGCAAATATAGAGGTATTGAATATGAAGGTCCAAAAAATACAAATGGCAATAGTGATACTTTTAGAGGTAAACTTTTTCTTTTTTCTTTATGATATTTAGTTAAAGTTTCTCGTTTCAATCTTGGATCTTTAGCTGTTCCCACTGGTGAAAATAAATATTGTAATTCATTTAGAAATGGATATGCGACATCATTTGGAGTATCTTTTATAATACCACTCGCATTATAATGATTGATTATATGACCCCATAACTGCAAGTCATACCAATCTGAGGGGTTTGAATATTCCTTATCAGGATTTACCTTCACAGAACCTATGTGATTTCCAATTATATCCAAGCCCAGTACTTCTGAATAAAGGTGTATGCCATTATCAAGTGAATTTACAATAACTGATGAATCGTGTTTTTCTAATAAAGAGATTAAATTGTTATATGAATCTCCTGTAGATTCATAGACATCTAAAGCTAGAAATTCAGACATTCTTGACTCTTGTTCACTTGTTGGTTGTGATGACATATAAGTATATACAAAGATTTAACTTTAAAAGGTTTTCAGAGGACGAGGTTCAGCATCTTTTCTGTCGCCTCGATTGCAGCCAGAATCTGGTCTGAGTTCACACCGATTGTCTTGAAGGTCTTGCTGTCTTTTTCCCAGACGATTATTGTCTCGACCAATGAGTCGGGTTTTCCGCCAGGCGGGATGGTGACTTCGTAATCCACTAGTTTGGGTAATTTTATGTCCAGTTCTTTTGCGACTTTCTTCAATGCATTCATGAAAGCATCATAACCGCCGTTTCCGATTGCGGAGGTTTTTATGGTTTTTTTGTTGTATTTCAAAGTGAATGATGCGTTCTGCTTTCTGTCTAAAGAGATTGATATATCAAGGTCAGTTATCTTGATTTTTTGGGTATTTTCTGTCTCAAGGACGTCGGCGATTATGAATGGAAGGTCGGATGTTGTTATCCGTCTCTTTTTATCGCCTAATTCGATCACTTTTTTGAAAACTTGTTTCTTGTCATTGTCTGAAAGGGTAATCCCTAACTGTTTCAGGTTCATGTCAAGGCTTGACATACCACTCAGTTTTCCCAGTGCATATTCACGTTCGCGTCCGAACCGTTTCGGATTTATCTTGTTTGTATATAGGTTGCCTTTCTTATCACCGTCGGCATGGATGCCGGCAGTCTGGGTGAATACATCATCACCCACAATAGGTTTGTTTGACGGTAATTTCTTGCCTGAAAAGTTCGATAATATGTCGCTTATGGGTTTCAGGTAGGTCTCATCAATTCTTGTATCTAAGTCTTTTGTAAGATCCCTCAAGGCTATAATGAAGTCACATAAGGATGTGTTGCCTGCGCGCTCACCTAAAGAATTGATTGTTAAATGGATGCCATTTGCGCCTGCTTCTGCTGCAGTTATTGAGTTTGCGGTCGCCACACCGTAGTCGTTGTGGGCATGGAAATCAAAATGTGTGTCAGGGTATCTTTTGGTCAGGTCTTCGATGAATTCTTTTACTTCAGAAGGTAAAAGGATGCCTAAGGTGTCAGGGAGCATTATTCTTTTTAGGGTCTTTTTGTTCTTTATATTATCTAATAGTAGATAGATGTAATCCTTGTCTGTTTTCATGCCGTTTGACCAGTCTTCAAGGTATATGTTTGAGGATATCCCTTTTTCTTTTGCATAGTCAATTGTTTCGATAATGTCTTTCATGTGCTGGTCGGGGGTTTTCTTAAGCTGTACAGTCAGATGTTTAAGGGAGCCTTTTGCTAGGATGTTTATTGTCTTTGCGCCGGTATCATCTATCCAGTCAACTGATCTGCCTTTGTCAATAAAGCCTAAGACTTCTATCTTTTTCAGATTATTAGTCTTTTTTGCCCAGTTGCAGAGATTGGTTATTGATTCTTTTTCTGACTCTGAGACTCGGGCTGAGGCTACTTCAATCCTGTCGACTTTAAGGTCTTCTAGAAGCATCTTTGCTATTGCAAGCTTTTCTTTTGCATTGAAGCTGACGCCTGGTGTCTGCTCGCCATCGCGCAGTGTGGTATCCATTACCTCGATTTTTCTTTTTTCAGAAGACATAAGCAATATAACACCATTATAACTACAAAGATTTATATGTTTTGTTGAAAAATCAATGATACTGTATACGGCAATGGTCTAGTGGTATGACCCAAGCTTCCCAAGCTTGTGGCCCGGGTTCAATTCAACCGATGCTCCGTTGACGCGCATACGGCATTCATCCTTTCAGGATGAAGCCATATCTTTATCTGATAATTATTGCGTCAAGAGTATACTCTCAAGTTACGAACTTGAGAGACATGAGGAGCATCAAAATGTAAGGTTGTGAAATTCCCGGTTGCCGTATTTTATACCTCGCCCTAATGCGATTTTAGAAATAAAATTTCGTTTTTGTCGTCGTATATTACATAACTTCATAATCCCAACCTCTTTTATATCTGGGATACTCCGCATAGGTCTTGTTTGAAGTTCGAGCTTCATTCAAGACCGCTTAATTGCGGTCATTTAATTTTTTATTTTTCTATGATTTTTCCTAACTTATTTTTTATATTATTTAATTCTTGCCCAATGGAGGATAAATTATTTGCAAGTTCAGGTAAACTTTTTATTGAACACTCTGGACTTCCATAAAATGATTCACCATAAAATAATGCACAATCATTACCCCAACATTCTTCTTTCATTAAAGGACATTTAAGTTTTTTAGTTTCAACCATAATCAATCATTTACTCCTTTTCTCTTGTTATTTTTTCTTTACAAGCTTCCACAATAAAATGAGATCTATTATTATATCTACCTTTTACAAACTCATCAATATCATCAAGAACTTGTTTTGGTATGTTCACTTGAACCATACATATAATGTACATAAAAAGTATATAAAGTTATCTAATTGTATATATTACCACCTAAAAGGTGTTAAATATGAAAGATTTATACAATCACAAAGATAGATATAATCATTTACTTAATCAAATCCAAACATTCAACCCAAAAAGACGGCGTGAATTCTCAAGATTTCATAAGTATATGATAACAAGAGAACTTTCTCTTGCAAGAAAAATTACTTTATTGAACAATTTAAAGGCATTTTTTAAAACAGAAGATATAAAACCAACAACAAGAATCAATATTTATAACATAATCCAAAAAATAGACAGAATAAATAAAAGCCCTAACACAAAAAGAGATTATAAACTTGCTTACAGATCATACTTAAAATCTATTGGTACAGATGAAAAACTTATAGAACTTATTGCAGTCGGCAACCCAGACATCAGAAAACCAAAAAAGATAATAGACAAGCCTTTATATCCTTACATGAACTCCAAAGATGAGCAATTATTTGTGCGATTGCTTCAAGAGACAGGAGCCAGACCGGGCGAAATTATGAACATCCGACACAAACATATAGAATTTACTGATTTCGGCGCATACCTGACAATAACAGGCAAGACAGGAACCCGAACAATCCCTATAATAGATACAGTCCCAATGTTACAAGAAAACCGCAAAACAGCCAAAAATCAAGAGGATTATATGTTTTGGTTCACATACGGTCATATTTCAAAACAAGTCGCTAAAATGCTTAAAAAACAGGGCTATGAAGACACATATATGTATCTTTTCAGAAAAAGCAAAGCAACTGAACTTTTTGAGACCTTGCCCGAGCAATTAGTAAAAAAATATATGGGCTGGTCAAAAAATAGCAAAATGGCGAAAGTCTACAGTTTCCCAAGACAAGAAAAGCTGACCGATGCAATCATTCAAATGAACCAAGCCCGAGGGATCCCCAAGAAAATGCAGACAAATCTAAATAATTGGGGTGCTTAAATTTTAATACTCAGGAGTGTAAAAAATCACATAAAATGCTCAACATATATAAAACTATGCCATACCTATATATAACAGGTATACCAAATAGGTGTCATATAAATGTATGTTTATATGTCATATATAAAAATAAAAAATTAATGCAGGGGACGTGATTTGAACACGTGCAATATCGTATATACTCGATTCAGAGTCGAGCTCCTTTGACCATACTAGGATACCCCTGCATATATTTTTTTAATCAAATTCTACAAGAAGAAATTCAATCAACATATTATCTTAGGTCGGAAACTTTTATATATCAGTAACGACAATACTACTATTATTAGAAATCAAGAGTTTATAAGTATTTAGATGGTGTAATGTATATATCTCACCTTATGGGACAATTTGAGACTGCCATCGATAACTTATTTAACGCATCTGTATTCTTAGTTATGACATCATTACTCTGTTTATACATCATAAAAAAGGCAACTATTGGAAACCCAACCGTTGATATTGCTGTGTATATTTCCATCAAAACCATCTAATCATTATATAAATAAACTATACTACCATCCACAGACCAATCCCCTCCAGTCAATACT
>DAOVHT010000076.1 GCA_030671745.1 Candidatus Nanohaloarchaea archaeon | reverse complement strand
CTCGCAAGGGTCTGAATGTTGCGATAGTTGAGCGGAAAGAAAAGAAGAAGATAGGCGACAAGGTCTGCGGTGATCTGATCAGTTACGACCTTATAGACTGGTTGAAAAAGACACTTGACCTTGATTATTCAAGAAACAAGTCGATAAATTATATCATTGATAATGTAAACACATATTCTCCCGACAAGAAAACCGTCATGGAAACCACATACAGATGCGCAATGATAAACCGTCACAGATTCGGTCAGAATCTATTGAAAGATGCATTAAAAGAAGGATGCAGACTGTATGATGCAACAATCTGCGTCGAACCTGTAATCAATGATAATTATGTTTGCGGCATAAAGGTGCGCGATGGAAAAACCGGAAAGACATCTACACTAAATTCAAGAATCGTGGTTGATGCAAGCGGTGCAATCCCAGCGCTTAGGAACAAGATAAAGCTGAACAATTCGCACATTGATACCATGATTGATGAGTCCGATGAATCCTTCTCTTATCGTGAGATACGAAAACTGAAAAGACCTTTAGATGACCCGAAGACTGCAAAGATATTCATGTCAGGAACTTACGCCCATGGTGGTTATTACTGGTATTTCCCCGAATCAAAAGACATTATGAATATCGGTATAGGTATCCCAAGAGACAAGGAGACCTATAGGTTAAAAGAGATGCTTAAGACGATAATGGATGATGATCCTATATTTGAAGGTTCTAAAGTTATCACTGCAGGTGGTGGCATGCTTCCGACAAGACGGCATATGGATTCACTTGTAGCAAACGGTTTCATGTGTGCCGGTGACTCAGCATCACAGATAAATCCTGTGACTGGTGGAGGCATTGCATTATCTATGGGTGCAGGTCTCATATGCGCGGATGTAGCCGTTCATGCAATAAAAGAGGATGATGTATCTGAAGCAGGACTCTGGAGATTTAATTACTTGTACGGTGGCCGAAAAGACATAAGATGGAAAGATATAAAGGATTATGTCTATGACGGCGCACCAAATGCCGCAAGCGATCTTCTAAGGATATTTTCTAAAAACATAGAAGACAGATCATTGAATTTCGCATTCAAGAATTTCATAGACGTTACCATGCTTGCAAAAGTAAGTTATGGTCATTCACACAATCCTCCCTTCTCTAAAAAGATGAAGATACTTCTGAAGAGTCTTCCCAGATTACCTCTTCTAATAAGATTCACACATCTGATGCGCTTGATGGACAAGATAAAAAGATTGTACATGATATATCCTACGACACCCGACGCATTCCCTGAATGGAAAAAGCGCCTTGATGCAATCTATGACGAGGTCTATAAGATTGCAAAGTAAGTTCAATCCAACCCGACACACCTAAAACATTTAAACTATTTGATTCAATTATTATCAGGTAACGTCAATGGTGCACATAAAAAAACTAATTCTACACGGTTTCAAATCATTCCAGAAAAAGATAGTCGTACCTTTATACCCCGGTTTCAATGCAGTGATAGGCCCGAACGGTTCAGGGAAATCAAATGTCATGGATGCCCTGACATTCGTACTTGGACGAAGGAGCCGTGAACTGCGCGCAGGCCGTATGGACCATCTTCTATTCAATGGTGGCCAGGGGAAAACACCCGCAGATTTCGCACTTGTATCGATCGAGCTTGATAATTCAGACGGCGAGATACAGGGCCAGGGCGACACGATAACCGTCACAAGAAAAGTGAACCGTATGGGGCTATCGATCTACAAGCTCAACGACAAGACAGTCAACAAGAGAGAGATTGACGAGATATTCAAGACAATCAACCTTGACCCCAACGGTCACAACATAATCCAGCAAGGTGATATTACTCATGTTATCCAGATGAAACCCAAAGAACGGAGAGAGATAATAGACGAGATTGCCGGCATAAAAGACTACAACGAAAAAAAAGACAAGGCACTGACTGAACTTGCGATGGCCGAGATCAAGTTGAACGAATCAAAGATAGTCCTCGACCAGAAAAAAGAATACATAGACAAACTGAAGACCGAAAAGGAAGCTGCAGAAAAGTTCGTCGAACTTGAGACCCAACAGGATTTCCTTCTGGCAAGCATAGCCCATTCAAAAGTTGAGGGCATAAAGAGTGTCCTTAACAATGTCATAACAAATCTTAAGATAAAAGAGGCAGAATACGGCGGGTCAAACAGTAAGGTGGGAAACTTTGACACAGACCTGGACAGTTTCGAGCAGACCCTTGAGAAAGTCGAGAAAGAAGTGTTTGAGAGAAGCATGGACAATGAATGCCGAAAAGAAGTTGAAGACCTGAATGAGAGAATAATCAAACGCGCCGCCAAGATTGAGGGTCATCATAAGGATATAGAACGTCTTGATGACATGATATCACGCCTTGACGCGATAAACAGATCAAAAACCGAAGACGTATCGAACCGTTCAGTGAAAGCCATACTGGAATCGGGCATTGACGGTGTCTTCGGGAGCATAGGCACACTCATGTCAATCGAAGGCCTGTACCAGACCGCAATCGACATAGCTCTGGGCGGTCACGTGAATGATGTCATAGTGGACTCAGAAAACACAGCCATCCAGTGCATAAGTTACCTGAAAGAGAACAATATGGGCCGTGTACGGTTCCTACCGATGCCAAGACTGAGACACCATACACCGTCAGCAAAATCAGAGATTGCACAAAATATGCCGGGCATAATGGACTACGCATTGAACCTCATTGATTATGATCCTAAATATGACATAGCATTCCGTGATGTGTTGAAAGATACCCTTGTCGCCGAGTCATCTGACGCCGCAAGAAAAGTCAAGGGCTTGCGCCTTGTAACTTTGGAGGGTGACCTTTTCGAGTCAGGCGGTGCGATAGTGGGTGGTGCCAAGAGACATCAAGGCAAGACACCAAAACATGGCGCCGACATGACCGCAATCCTTGACTACGAGAAAGAGAAGAGCAATGCTGAAGTCGAGATACGGATGCTCAAAGAAGAGATTGGCGAACTGAACCTGGCATTAGACAACAAGAAAAAGGACATGGATACAAGTTCTGATGACATCCAGAATCTAGAGAAGAAACGCCAGGACCTGAAAGAGAAGATATCAAAGATCAAAGAAAACAGGAAGACTATCTATGAGCAGAACATCATGCTCCAGCAGGAGATTGAAGACTTGAGGATAAGGAAAGCACGGCTTGAGGCAGAGCTCGAGAACCTTCTGATCGCCTATGAGAAATACAAAGACGGAACCGACCTGAAAAAGGATGACCCTGAAAAGCTTCAGATGGGACTTAGAAAGATTGACCGTGAGATGCGCGCACTGGGTCCGGTCAACCAGAAAGCGATTGAAGAATACAACATATTTGCCCAAGACTTTGACGATTTCAACGAGAAGGTAGAAAAACTTGCAGATGAAAGGAAATCAATAATATCTATGATTGAGGACATCGAGAACAAGAGACGGGATATATTCCGGGTAGCATTTGAGCGGGTTGCAGAAGATTTCACCGATGTCTATGCTGACCTGACAGACGGTAAAGCCAACCTGCGCCTTGAAGACCCGAAAGACATCGAGTCCGGATTGATAATTGAGGCAGAACCGAAAGATAAGAAACTATTGAACATCGACTCACTTTCAGGCGGTGAGAAGACCATGGCCGCAACTGCATTCCTTTTCGCGCTCCAGAAATTCAGTCCTGCACCGTTCTACATCCTTGACGAGATTGATGCCGCCCTTGACAAGAAAAATTCAGGGACGATCGGCGAGCTGATAAAAGAGTATGCTGGCAACTCACAATTCTTGGTTATATCTCACAACGACGTCTTGGTCCACAACGCATTCCGGGTATATGGCGTGTCGATGCAGAAGGGCGCATCCCAGATCGTCGGCGTCGAACTGGAAGATAAATAGACATAAATAAATTAAAATCTCATACTTTTTTTCTGTAATATTTTAATTCTGGGTCGTTTGGGCTTGGTTCTGTTTCAAGAAATCCATGTTCTACAAGACTATCGCAGGCTGCAACATCAAGATAAAAAGAGATATCAGTATAATAATCGAATATCGTGATGACAATGATATGCTCCAGATTTCATACTGCTATCTCGCAGAAGTGTACGGCGACATGAAAGCGCCATCTTTCACAGACAAAGAGAAAGCAGACGGTTTCAAGATCATATGGGTCACGATAGATGATGCATTGAAACTTCTAAAAAACGACAGACCAAAGACCCAAAGCGGCAAGTTCATACAGAAAAGAGATCTGGCTTTCATTGAAAAGTATATGACTATTATGGGTGTCAACAGGAGGATTAATCTCAATTAAGTTGCACAGGATACCTTTCCTTAACTTCATCCGGAAGACCATGGAACTCATTCAATGAAGATATCCCATTATTTTTACAGAACTTAGATAATCCATAATTAGTCTTGACAATTGCGCCATAAGGGTCCTCAAACATTGCATACCCCATCTGAACCGGAACATTGCCGCCTGCCATCTGCGCGCGCAATACATCATCTTCATTTTCCATACCACCGCAGATCTTAAGTGGGATCTTATCAAATTCAAGATCTTTATAAGCATCATATTCTTTATATTTCTCATGGACAAGATTGACAAGATGGAGCGCCCGTTCCTTATTGTCAGGACCGCTGTACCCTCCGCCTCCAGTTGATAATATATCGCTGTCAACATACTTGGTGTTTGCAAGAACAATCCCCATCCTGTGATTTTTACATATTTTTGCAAGTTCAAGTATTTTCTCATCTGAGAAATCTGGAGACAGTTTAACATATATCGGGCAATCATTATCTATCTCACGAATCTCTTCAAGCAATCTGTCAAGGTTTTCATAAGTATCACAACCTTCAGGGATTTCACAGAGTTTCTGTCCGTCATCAGTATTAGGACAGCTGACATTTATCTCAAAATCAACATGTTCTAAATATTGTGCGTCATCATACAGTGTATAGAATACACCTAAGTATTCATCTTTAGTGGATCCGCCAACACTGAGTGTCATCCTGAGATCAGGACACACTTCCCAGAATCGTGAGGT
>DAOVHT010000062.1 GCA_030671745.1 Candidatus Nanohaloarchaea archaeon | reverse complement strand
TGTCATACTCGACCTCAAAGTCACCACCCCACTGCTCACGAACACCGCAAAGGCTGTCAACTATCTTCTTATCATAATCACCGGAAAGGATAATCTTTTTTGCACCGAATGCCCGAGATACAAGACCGCAATGAGTAGTTATCCTTGAATCTCTTCCAAGCCTGTGCCCAATCCTAAGTACTGTTATCATATCGATCTACATCTTGTCCGGTGCCTCAATCTCAAGAAGCGAAAGACCATTTTTTATTACTTGCGCAGTTGAATCAACAAGTGCAAGCCGCGCATTTCTTACATCAGGATCGGCCTTGATGACAGGCATTGAATTATAGAAATTATTGAAATCCTGCGCAAGCTCAAAAAGATAATTGCAGATGATGTGCGGTGACACATTCTTGCTGCATGATTTGACGATTGCGGGATATTCAGCTATACGTTTAAGTACCCTCTGCTCACTAACAGAATCAAGAAGACTGGAATCATATTTGTGAGTCCCTCCTGCCTTATTGATGATGCTTCTTGCGCGCGCATGAGTGTACTGTATATAGGGTGCCGAATTACCATTGAAATCCAGTGCATCATCCATGTCAAAAGTGACATTCTTACGCGCCTCGACTTTCAGTATGGAATATATGACTGCACCTTTACCCACCATCTCAGAGATTGCCTTCTTCTCTTTCTGAGACAGGCCATGATTCTTCTCATCAACAACCTCATACGCCTTCTTGATAGCCTCGTCCAGAACATGATCGAAAGTGATGTATCGTCCCCGTCGCCCCGACATCTTGATGCCGGGCAGGTTGACAAGACCGTATGACAGGTGGTACAGGTTGTCAGCATAAGTTTTATCAAGTATCTTAAGCGCCATGTTCAACTGTTTCTGTGGCAGTTCCTGTTCTGAAGCGATGATATTTATGGCTTTCTCAGCCTTTTCAGTCTCAAATTTCCAGATGGAATATGCAATGTCTCGTGTAAGGTAAAGTGTGGTATCATCCGACCTTACAAGGACCGTTGACGGCATCTTATACTTTTCAAGGTCAATGATCCATGTACCCTGATCTGTCTTCTTAAGCACTTTCTTCTTCTTGAGCGCATCGATGACCTTGTAGACATCACCATTTATGATGAACATGGATTCATAATCATAAGAATCAAATCTGATATTCATCCTTGAGAATGTCTCCTTGAACCCTTCAGTGCACAGGTTACCGACTTCTTTGAACAGGTCAGCAGTCTTCTTGTCTCCTGCCTCAATCTTCTGGAGCATGGCCTTCACCTGCCCCTCAATATCTTCAACACCCGACAATGCCTCGTCAAGCTTGCCGTACATGTCAGGCCATTTCGTCTCAAGTTCCTTTTTGATGTCAGCGTCATCAGCAATTATGGCAGACGTGATTGCATATAGTTTACCCATCCACACGTCAGGTCGCCCAGCAACAGTCTTGTCTTTAAGTTTACTGTACCCGAAAGCCACCTTTGCGACCTGCAACCCGATATCATTCATGTAATAATGTGACTTGACATCATAATTCATAAAAGAATAAGTATTGGTCAATGACTTGCCAAGGATAGCATTCCGTGCAGAACCGATATGCAATGGGTGTATGGGGTTAGCAGAGATGTATTCAACAATTACCTTTTTCATCTTTCCTTCATCAGTTGTGCCGTATTGCTCTTTAAGCCTGTAGACCTCAGACATGACTTTTTCGGCAATCTTTGCATCATCAATATAGAAATTTAGGTACGGTCCGAGAACCTCACATCTCTTGACAAGACTTTTATCTGTAATCATCTCATCAATCTTATCTTTGAATTCTTTTGCGATCATATCTGGTTTTTTCTTCATGGTCTTAGACAGTGCAAAACAAGGATATGAGAAGTCAGCATCAATATTTTTAGGAGGCATCTCTATTTTTGCGTCTTTTATCCCGCAACTTTCAAGCATTGAATTGATCTCTTTTTCGCAAGCCTCATATAGATACATAACTATCACTTATCATTTTGTGCATAAATATATTTAAAACAAGTTGAATGTTTAAAAGAAAAAAATAAGAAGATAAAAGAAATTATTTCTTTTTCTTGATTTTAATAGCATCTGCAAGAGTGTATGTAAGTGCTTCTCTAGGCTTAGACCTATCCCGTCTAACTCTGCCTTTGTCACCAAACTTATTGTCAGAATCTTCTGGTTTCTTATTATTGACAACATTACCATCTTTATCAAGCTGTTCAATCTTTTTGATTATTCGGATCTTAAGCTTTTTCTCAATCTTTTTAGCAAGACCTAGACGTGGCTTCAGATCACCATGCTCAATCTTCTGTATGACTGAACTGTGTTCATTCAACTGCACACCGAAATCTTTCTGTGTTATGTCTGCTTTCTCACGTGCAGTCTTGATGATTGTACCGTAATCATCAACGAACTCAAAATTAACTTTCGGTAGTTCTGAACGTTTTCTACTTTCAGGCCTTGAATTTCTTCTGCTACCAGAAAATCTAGATTTTTCTTTTCGTCCAGGTACACAAGAGAAACATGCCTCTACATCAGCACCTTCAAGATTTGACGGTCTTGTATCCCGTGTTTTTCCGCAAATATCACATATTCCCATTAAATCAACAGCGTTTTATTGTTTATTTTGTTTGTGTCTCATAGAAAGAGATTAACTTAAATTTACACCAAAGCTTTTTAAACTTTATGCTTAATACCCGTTTATCAAGACTGACAATTCATGAAATCGAAAGATATTAATCCATCTTTGACAAAAGTGATTATATGGTAACAGACAGTTCAATAAAACCTGATATCAAAGCAACTTATGACAAGATTGCGAAACATTTTGATGCAACAAGGGGTTATATGTGGGATGAATGCAAGACTTTCATAGGTGCAGCCACAAACTCTTCGTTATTTTTAGACATTGGATGTGGCAATGGTCGTAATTCACTGTATGCAATCCAGAAAGGGTTCACAGTTATTGCTTCAGACATATCGATCGGTCAGTTGAATATAGTCAAATCAAAAGCAGAAACAGAAAACCAAGACATTTCATTGATTCAGTGTGACGCAATCTCTCTCCCCTTGAAGTCCAAATCTTTTGATCGGATCATGTTTATCGCAGCAATCCATCATCTCCCGACAGAGGTTGAGCGAATAAAAAGCCTTGTCGAAATAAAAAGCCTTATGAGGCCAGATGGCAGAGCATTGATAAGTGCCTGGGCCCTAAACCAGCCAAAATTCAAAGACATAAAGACTGATGATGGTGATGTAATCCTTAAATGGGATGGTAAATATGACCGTTTCTATCATCTTTTCAATGACGGCGAACTTGAGTCTCTTTGTAAAACTGCAAATTTGACCGTAGTTTCAGCATTTAAGTCCCATGGTAACTATTATGTTGAAGTATCCAAAAGACATTAATATTTATCTGCCCATATAATATGTATGGTTGATATGTATTGTCACAAGTGTGGAAAAAAGGTGGAGGAACACTGGGATTTCTGTCCATCGTGCGGATCGTCAATAATAAAACCGATAAAATTCAAAAGACCTTCGTCAGACATACCTATGGACAACCTATTCGGTTCTTTCAAGAAACAGTTCGATGAGATAAACAAGTTTATGGAACGTGATATTCATAGCCTGGAAAAAGATTTCGAAGCATTCAACCTACGGGAAAATGATCCAAAAATAAAAAGGAACGGTTTCAGCGTATCGATAAGAAGTGGCACAGGACAGAAACCTAAAGTTGATATAAAGACTTTCGGAGATATCGATAAAAAAAAGTTAGAGGAAGAGATTAGAAAGAACTTAGGGTTGGAAGATGTCAGTATCCCAGAAGAAGTTACCGAACCTGAAAAAATATCAGATATACCAAAACATCCAAAAGAACAGTTTCCTAAAAAAAAGATACCATCCATAACTGAAGAGCCAAAGACAGACATAAAACGCCTGCCCGATAAGATCGTGATTGACATCGAATTACCAGATGTAGAATCCGAAGAAGATATAATGGTTCACTTGCTTCCATCATCAATTGAATTGAAAGCCATAGGCAAGAAAAAGATGTATTTCAGGATTATGCAGATTCCGAAAGGCTGGACCTTGATCTCAAAAACATTCAAAGATGGGATATTAAGGATTGAGTTCCGACATCATTCTTAATCGTAGATTGTATTCTTTTACAAACCTAAGAAATTCGAGCATACCCTCTTTACCGACAGCATATTCAATCATCCTGTTGAACTTTTCAGTCTTAGCCTTATAGGCAGAACCCAATTCCTCAGTAAATCGTTTAACGACATCATCCGAACTTTTAATAGTATGTATTTTCGTTTCCTTATCAAAAAAATCAAGATTATCGCAATAACACAATATTTTTTCTTCAATAGTTACAGGTACAAGATCCTTATCTCCGAGCCCAAGCTCTAAAGCCTCATCTTTAGTGATACCTATCCCGATATGCCTTTCGCAAGCCTTAGCATACTTCTCAAGACCTTGTCCACGCAAGAATTCAGCACCGACCACACCGTGCCGTATCTTATCTTTGGCGGTTGCATACCCTATATCATGCAGCATGCACGCATTTCCAAGAAAATCAACATCAACCTTGTCTTTGATAAATCCAGCAAGAAACAACGACAGATCCCTGACAATGATGGAATGTTTCAAGATCTCGTCTTTCCAGTCGGGTCTGTATTTTTCAAACTGTTTTTTTAGAAGTTCAATAGTTTCATCTTCAGTAATGGTCGCATCCATAGCAATTGTTTACCTTTAATTGTATATATTAGTTGAGTTATCAGTTCGCCCATCAGTCATCATAAATTCAGCTCACCTCGCGATGTTCATCATTTAACCCTTATATACTTCAAGAGATAATTTTAAATATAATTGGTGATTTTATGTCAGATGAAGCAAATATTTTCATAAAGTGCAGGTGTGGTCATTCTTGGAATGATA
The DNA here is from genome assembly GCA_030671745.1 of Candidatus Nanohaloarchaea archaeon. Classification (GTDB taxonomy): domain Archaea; phylum EX4484-52; class EX4484-52; order EX4484-52; family GLR71; genus GLR71. The sequence goes on along the minus strand of DAOVHT010000062.1, from coordinate 1,230 downwards.
AGAGTTCAGAATTAAAAAAAGATATAGTCGTGACTGCAAACACAATTGATGAGATACGTTTTAAGATAGACTATAAATGCGAGAAATGCGGTCGTAAAGAGACTGCATCAACTTATGTTCGTTAATTCCTAGAGAAATAGCAGCCGGCAGATATGGGGGTCTACCGGCATATTAAAGGGGGATTAGATGGGACGAAAATAAAAATCAATCAAGCCATGCAAGTGCCATTACATGTGCAATCTGTTGTTGTTTTTGTTTCTGTTTAAGGAGATCAGTCCATTTAGTGACAAGGTCACCACTGTACCCATTCATGACATCACCTCCTTTCTTGAAAACCGGTTCACGAATTCCGCGTCATACTGTGATTTTTTATATTCACCGAACGCGAAAGGGAAAGCTTTAGCAAGTTCTTCGGTCCGTTTATGTGCACGGGTCTTGATCTGGTGCCATTTCTTTTCCTGCTCAAAATTCATATTCTTGAATTCCTGCGCATGAACCCCCCTTGTAGGGAGCCCCGCCCGTCGTAATTCCTGTTTAATCATATACATCTTAACTGTAGTCTTTGACATATCATCATCTCCTTCCTAAAAACACCATATGTCTTTGGCCCTGTTTTCAAATCTGTGCCGTCTATGGGCAGACATACCGGACCATCCCTTATCAAAGTTATTTCCGTACCTATTCCGTATTATCGACATTGTTTCACTATTCATCTCATATCACCTTTTAAACATAATTTGGTGCCTTCTGGAGCCTCTAAGGTATAATCCTCAAGCCTTTGAAGTTCACCGGTAATTATCCCCCTGGATTAGGAGAGGTAAAGATAACTTGAACGTCCCCTTTAAATAGTCTTGTGGGAGCGTACCGTGCCAGTATGCCGGTAAGAATTAACGGAAAAGAAGTAAGAAATAACAGTGTCTCAATCAGATGTAATCCTTGATCTTATGCTTTACTTCTTCATGATAGAGCCACATAAGGAGCAGTATCGCATCAAGTCCTGCCGCCCACCCGAAACTGAGACCTTTAAGGAGATGAAGCTTGTACGTGTCAAGAAGCACAGGGAAAAAGAACATAATGCCTTCACTTGCGCCACCGCCCAATACAAAATCTAAGGTGATATGCGTAAGTATACCGAAAGCCAGTGCACCGAAATGCATCGCATGATCTATCTTTCCTTTTTTCAAAAGATACAGTGCCGGTATCAGAAAGATAATCGCGAAAAACGGTGTG
>DAOVHT010000016.1 GCA_030671745.1 Candidatus Nanohaloarchaea archaeon | reverse complement strand
CTCGTGAGTGTGTACAACAATTCATCACCTACCTTTTCTATCAAGGCATCTATCTCATCAAGGACCAGGATCACCACACCTTTTTTTTCTTCAAGGGCCTCAAAGAATATCTTGTATACCTGATCTGTGGGAAGACCTGTAGGTGGTACTTTTTTTCCTAAAAGACTTGCTAAGTATGCTATCAGGCGATATTCTGTATCTGCAACCCTTTTCATTTTGCAGTTGACATATAGAACATCTATTGTCACATTGTTTGCTAATGCTATCTCTTTAAGCTGTGAGGTGACATACTGTGTCACAAGTGTCTTTCCTGTGCCTGTCATACCATATATGAATATGTTTGAAGGTCTGTCACCTTTCAATGCCGGGGCAAGGATTCCACCAATCAGATTGATCTGTTCTTCACGGTGCGGTACGGTATCAGGTGTATATCTTATTGTCAGGGAATTCTTGTCTTTGAAAAGTGTCTTTGAAGTCATGTAAGTTTCAAACAGGTTTTTCAGTGTCTTTTGGCTCAGTCGTATCCCCTCTTAAAATATACTTTTTCTCTACAAGAAATGATGGTGTTATATGATTTTTCATGTTTTTTTATCTTGTATAGGTTTCTATAGGAAATAAAGGTTTAAATAGTTATTGATTGTGGTTATCTTGACCCTCACCCCTTTGTTTCGTTTGGAAGTCTTTAATTAAATTAGTATTAGAAGGAAATATAACATTGTTATATATTATATTAAAAAAAAGGTGTTTATTAGAATAGCAGAGTTCTACTGGAAATGATGGAGTGAGTGACACCTTGAAGGTGTAACTCTAAAGAATGTTTCCACCTTGGTAATTGTTCTCTTTCTGGTCTTCATAATGAGAATCTGAGTCTAATCTGTTGAAAGAGACCTGCATGAACCTTACACCTATGTCAATTGCTGCACCTGGCAGGGATGGTCTGAACAGGACAGTCAAGATGCCTCTGTAACCGGCTTCACCGAATCCGGTGACTATGTCACACTGGCAATACCTGAAAAGTGATGATCGTGGTTCTATCTCAAAATTTGTGTTTTCGGGTGTGTTGACCTTTTCGCAGGTGACGGCAAGGTATGTCTTTCTGTCGTCAAGGTCAATCAAGGTGCCTTCCTTTAGAATTATGGTTTTTTCTGTGTCTATATTTTTTATGTGGTCTTCAAATCCTTCAAGAACATGTGCAGTACCCAGTTCAGGTCTTTTTGCGCTTTTCTTATCTATCCTTAACTGGCCTGCCCTTTTAACCTCAATCAATGCAGCTAGCCTGAAATCAAAACCGTTTGCAGTAATCTGGGTGTCGATGTCTTTGTAATCAGAAATCATGTCTTTCTCTTTTATGAGATGTATCAGGGTCTCTTTACCTAGGACTGTCATAAATAATACCAAAAGAATTTATGTTTTGAAATTTTAAAACTATATATGTTAATTAATTGTGATTTGCACTCGCATTCAGGGTATGCAGGTGGTGTGGGACAGATATCGCTCGATAACCTTGAGGTTGCTATGCAGAAGAAAGGTATAGATGTCTTCGGTACGGGGGACTGTCTTCATCCTGAGTGGAGAGAATTCTTGAAAGGCAATCTAGTTGAAAGAGAAGATGGGCTCTTTTCAAAGAAAGGTAATGATGCACGGTTCATGCTTCAGACCGAGGTCATATTTACGGCAGCTGTTGGGGCAGGCAGGAAATCTGTGCATACTGTACTTTTGTTTCCGTCATTTGATTCGGTTGAGAGGACCTGTAAAATTTTAGAAGGTATGGGTGTCAAGAACACTATTGGCAGACCATTCATTAAATGTGCGGACAGGGTTGATGTAAGTAATAAGTTGTCAAAGATACTTGACATTGATGACAAAATTGAGGCCATACCGGCTCATGTCATGACACCGCAAGGGGTTTATGGGTCAAGTAATCCGATTGATAAGATGAAACATTTTTATGGAAGTGCGACTGAGAGGATATCGGCTGTCGAGACCGGGCTTTCAGCCGACCCTGAGATACTTTCGTTGATACCTGAGCTTGATGATTTTTCATTGATTTCAAACAGTGATGCGCACTCGGCCGCACTCAACAGGATGGGACGCGAGTTCACAACGGTTGAGGTCGGTTCAGTTTCTTATGGAAATGTAATTGATGCCATAAGAAAGAATAGGATTGCGCGTACTGCGGAATTTAATCCGACCGAGGGCAGGTTCTTCCTTACAGGGCACAGGGCTAAAAAGAAAGGGCATGGCGATGCATATTGTGTGTTCTCACCTAAACATACGCCTAAAGGCAATAAGTGTCCCATATGCGGTAAAAAGTTGACTGTGGGGGTTCTTGAGAGAGCGTTGCAGCTGAAAGATGTTCAGGGAGGCACAAGGGAATTCGGTGAACTGTCCCCGTCGACAAAAGATTTTGTCCGGATGGTGCCTCTCGTTGAGGTTATTGCTTATTCATTAGGTGTTGTGTCTGTTGTGTCTGCAAAGGTTGTGGCACTCTATGATAAGGTGGTAGATGTGTTTGGTAATGAGGCACAGATATGGTTTGAGAAGGATGAGGTCATCAGGAAAAAGCTTGCGTCGGCTGAAGTATCAGAGATTGTGATTGATAATATCATCAAGGTCAAGAACGGTGATTTCAGTTTCTCGCCGGCCGGGTTTGACGGCACTTACGGCAAGCTTGTTGTCGGGGCGAAGGAAGATGTGTTCAATGTCAACATAATTTCTGGACAGGGGACGGGACAGAAAAGGTTGTTTTGATTTGTTGAGTTTTTTGTAAATGTTGGTATAATTTTAAAACATTTTATTGCGCAATTAAGACATGGACAAGAAAGAGGTTGCAGGTATCTTTATTGAGGCAGGCATACTTGCTGAGCCTGACGCTGTTGATTATGTGGTTGATAAAGGCATTGATGCAGGCGCACTTTCTGAGAAATTAATGAGTGTGGGCAATTTTTTCCTTACCAAAGAGGTCATCGAGGCATTGGAAGCCGGAAATGACAAGGATAAAAAGTCTGTTTTTATCAAGACAGCATCAAAAAAGATCTTGGCTAAAGATGTTTCCGGGTCGGTCAAGATACATTCAAAAGCTGAAGAACCACAGAATACCAAGACGTTGACTGATTTTGTTGCATATTTCAATGATAGATATGAAAAAATAAAAAATATTCTCTTGGCACACACCGAGGTCAAGAATCCGATGTCGGTAGGACGGCTCAAAGAGGCGACAGATGAAAAGAATGTGTGCGTGATTGCAATTATATCAGACATCAATATCAGTAAGAACGGGCATCACATACTGAATGTTGAGGATCCGACAGGGACCATGACTGCAATAATCATGAAAGACAAGAACATAGGTGAGGAAGCAATCATTCCTGATGAGATTGTTGCAATATTGGGAAGTGTGAGCAACGGTACCATGTTTATCAATAATATTGTTTTTCCAGATGTGCCTATCATGAACCATTTCGATAAGAATATTGAGGATGACTTAAGTGCGGTCCTTATATCAGACATTCACATGGGCAGTAATGAATATCTTCAGAAGGTTGAGGACAGGTTTATCAAATGGCTCAAGAGTGGGGAGGACGGTGCTGAGAAAGTTAAGTATATATGTATGTCTGGGGACAATGTTGACGGTGTAGGGATATATCCGGGGCAGAAACAGGACCTTAAGATACCTGACATCTATGATCAGTATCTTGCTTTTGAAAAGTTTATTGAAAGGATACCCGAGTATATGGAGATTGTCATCATTCCAGGAAATCATGATGCGGTGCGTCTTGCTGAACCGCAACCTCCAATAGGTAAGAATTTTTTTCCTAACATTACAAGTTTCAATAATGTTCATCTTGGACCTAATCCATGTCGGGTGGAACTTCATGGTATGGATGGCAGGGAGGGCATGAATGTGCTTATGTATCATGGTTACAGTTTTACAAAGATAATCAATGCGGTGCCGTCGCTTCGTGTTAAAGGCATGGATCAGCCTGAACATGTGATGACTGAGCTTCTTCGTAAACGGCATCTGGCGCCCATGTATAAGTCTACGCAGCTTATGCCGTCAGGGGATGATCCGCATGTCATAAGGAGCGTGCCTGACATTTTCCATACGGGCGATCTGCACTCGTTTGCAGTCAAGAGTTATAGGGGTGTGCTTATGGTGTCGGCTTCTACTTTCCAGGGGCAGACTTCTTTCATGGACCGGGTGGGGCATGAGTCTAATCCGGGCAAGGTCACTGTTGTGTCTCTGAAAGACAAGAAACCGCGGGTGCTGGATCTTTTGAATTGATATTTTTTCTTATATTTTCTTAGAAGGGAATTAAAAGACCGGGCAGGGTTTTTGGTGCCCGGTCGGGGGTTTGGATTTAATGAGGGATTATAGATATTATTGGTTGTTGCAGTATATATAGTTTTCTGTAAATGTTGATATCTATTTACTTGTTTGTTGTATTTATTGACATATTGTTCTTTTCATTGTGTCATTATTTACATATTTTTATATACAACCTTATCTAAATTGTCATATGTGATATGATGGGCTTGTCTGATAATGAGAAAAAAATACTTCTGTATCTTTCTGATAATCCTCTTGCGAGCAATCACACTATTGCCACACACATGAACATCCATCATGCCACGGTCAGTTCTTTACGGAAAAAGCTCGAGGAGACAATCGGGTTGTCTTACAAGGTGGACATCAACCCTAAGAAGGCCGGACTTGACGGGGTCTATGTGGTATATTTCTCGCTCAATCACCTATCGAGTGCCGAAAAGGAATTTTCGCATTTCGTTAAACTGCTCAACGGAATAGAGGGGGTTGTGGGTGTCGGGCTTGTCACAAACAGTGTGTGGGACGGGTGGTTCAGGATCGTGTCCGATCCTGTTGAGGCGGATAGGATATTTTTTATGCTGAAGAGAAAGATAGGCAGTTATGTGGACAGAATTGAGATAATTAAATATACGGATGCACGAGAATCGGGGACACAAGACATGAATAAACTGATTGATATGCTGTAATCGTTTCAGTTTAAGATGGAATCTATTGCGGGTGCAACATATTTTGTGTCTATTGGGTTGCTGAAAGATAATATTATGTTTTTCTTGTCATTGTCAATACTATCTACATCGTAGTCGCTTATCATTTCTGAGCTGTCAAGCTTTTTTGATAGCTCGTCTGTGTTTCCTTCTGCCATAAGTTCAATAGTTTTTACAAACATATTTTTCAACCTCTTTTTATTTTAAAAAGCAATAGCACATGATATGGTGCTATATTACCATAATTGTATAGGGGTAGAAAAGTATATATATCAGAAATCGTTTGGTATATAATAGTTATTATGGTTCTCTTAAACACAACAAGGTTTAATATCTTTTTCAATCAAATATTATAAAAATAGAGGGCGTAATAAATATAATAAATACAACAGACATATAGCAGAAAGTATTCTTACGGTGGTTATTGATTTGGAGATAGATAAGGAGACAAAAGATTATTTTGATTCTCTTGACAGTGAGATAGATAAGGCCTATGAGCTTGCGGGGAAAGCACGGAAGCTGAAGCTTGATCCTGAGGAGAAGGTAGACATACCTATCGCTGAAGACCTGGCTGCGCGTGTCGAGGGTCTGGTCTCTATGATATTTCCTGAATTCATGGGTTCCGGGTTGAAAGAAGGCATCCGTGAACTTGAGGCCAAGTACGGCAAGAATGATGAACGGGTCGCGCTCGTGTCGGCCGAGATGGTCGCCAAAGAGAAATATTCTAAATTTGAATCCAAAGAGAAAGCGGTTGAGGGTGGCATTCGTGTGGGGCTTGCATATCTTACTTTGGGTGTCGTCACTGCGCCTCTTGAAGGTATAAGTTCGGTCAAGATAAAAGACGGTTACATTTCACTTTATTATTCAGGGCCTATCAGGAGTGCTGGGGGGACCGCATCTGCCATGTCTGTCCTTATTGCTGATTATCTGCGGAAGAAGATGGGTCTTGCTAAATATGAGGCGAATGAGACCGAAAGGAAAAGGTATGCGGCCGAGGTTGAAGATTATTACAGGCTTGTGGGGATGCAGTATCATCCGACAGATAAAGAGATTGAGATGATCATAGAAAACGTCAATGTGTGCCTTGACGGGGATCCTACTGAAAAATTTGAGGTGTCAAACTATAAGGATCTGCCGCGTGTCGAGACTAACCGGATACGGGGTGGTATGTGCCTTGTGGTGGGTGAAGGGCTTACGTTGAAGGCGCCCAAGCTCTTGAAACGGGTCAACAAGTTCGGCAAGGAGTTCGACCTTGATGATTGGTTATGGCTTGAGAAGTATAACAAGCTTAAACTGAGCGTGAACTCGGTCAAGTCTGAGGGCGGTGAAGTTGACGTGAAATACACGCCGTCAACCAAATACATATCAAAAGTGATTGCGGGAAGACCTATACTTTCACATCCGGCACGACCGGGCGGGTTCAGGTTACGGTATGGCAGGTCAAGGACAGCAGGGATTGCGGCTACAGCACTGCACCCCGGGATTTTTCATCTTACACGGTTTGTGGCTGTCGGTACGCAGTTTGCGACCGAGCTTCCGGGCAAGGCGACGGTGTGTGCACCGGTCGATACTGTTGAACCGCCTGTCGTTCTTCTTAAAGATGGTACGGTGCGGAAGATAATCACGGCTGACGATGCACAGAAATACAGGAGGTATGTGGACAAGATATTGTCTATGGGTGACATCCTTATCCCTTACGGTGAATTTGTGAGCCAGAACCATATACTTCTGCCGTCCTGCTACTGTGAGGAATGGTGGGGTCTTGAAGTGCTTCGTGAGATGAAAGGAAAGAAGTGTTCTATCAATGTCCTGCCTTTTGCAGAAAAGCCATATCAGAGGCCGTCATTTGAATCTGCTGTCACCATATCAAAAGAATTGTCGGTGCCTATGCATCCGGCATACAATCATTTCTGGCATGACCTGTCAAAAGATGAACTTGGTGATTTGGTCCGTGCGGTTTCTTCCGGAAAGGTGGAGGGAGACACTCTATCGATTGATTCTTCTGTCAAGAAAAGTCTTGAGACATTATGCATACCGCACAGGGTGGATGAGACAACAGGCAAGGTTGCCTTTGATAAGGATGAGGCTGATACCATCTTGTTCACGCTGGGCAATCCAGGTAAAGTGAATGTGGATAAGTATGTGGGAATCATCGATAAATCAAAGAATACGGTTGAGGCAATATCTTTAATTTCTGGTATCAGGTTCCATGAGAAAGGCATCACACGTGTAGGGCTTAAGATGGGTAGGCCCGAAAAGGCTGAAAGACGGCTTATGAAAGGCAGGCCGCAGGTAATATTCCCTTGCGGTGAAGAGGGGGGCAGGATGCGAAACCTGATGGAATCGTATGCTGTCGGGAAAGTGTCGTCATATTTTCCAACTTTCAGGTGCGCTAAATGTAACATGCAGGCATACGGCAAGATATGTTTTAAGTGCGGATCTGAGACGCAGGAATATAGGTTCTGTTCTAAATGCAAGAAGAGCGTTCCCGATGAGGAGCATTGCGGGTTTCCTACAGATAGGTTCAGGCATGCACAGATAAATCCTAAAGAGATGATTGATCTTGCTGCAAAGAAAGTTGATGTCCGTGTGTTGCCTAAACTGCTTAAAGGCGTGAAGGGCGCATCAGGTCGCGGTAAGGACATGGAGATCCTTGAGAAAGGTCTGTTGCGTGAAAAATATGGGCTCTACGTGAACAAGGACGGAACTACACGGTATGATGCAAGTGATGTGCCCATAACCCATTTCAAGCCGAAAGAGATTGACGTGAGCATTGCGGTCCTTAAAAAGCATGGGTATGACAAGGATGTTTACGGAAAACCTCTCATTGATGATAACCAGGTGCTTGAGCTTAAGGTGCAGGATATCATCATCTCTGACAATTCTGATTTTTCCAATGCGGATTATTTCATTAACGTGTGCAAGTTTGTGGATGAACTTCTGGTCAAGGTGTATGGGCTTGAGAAGTATTATAATGTGAAGAAGAAAGAGGATCTTGTTGGGCAGATGGTGATTGGCCTTGCACCGCATACTTCTGCGGGCATAATTGGCAGGATTATCGGGTTCACGCCTGCCAAAGTATGTTATGCGCATCCGTTCTGGCATTCGGCTAAAAGACGGAACTGTGACGGTGACGAGGATTCCATATTGCTCTTGATGGATGCGCTTGTTAACTTCTCAAGGAAATTCTTGCCTACCACCCGTGGGGCGGCTACAATGGATGCGCCACTTGTTCTCACTACACATCTTGATCCTGAGGAAGTGGATGATGAGGCATGGAGTGTGGATATTGTTGATTCATATCCTTTGACTTTCTATGAGGATACCATGGAATACAAGAAACCATGGGAAATACGGGACAAGATTGAGCTTGTCGAAGATAGGATGGGAAAGCCCGGCGTGTACCATTCCATGTTCACGCATGATACTGATAATCTGAATGATGCCGTGTTCAAGTCACTGTATGTTGTGCTGGAGACAATGAGCGAGAAGCTTGAGGCACAGCTTAAGCTTGCTACACAGGCGGTTGCGGTTGATGAGAGTGATGTGTCTGAAAAGATTTTGGAGAAACATCTTCTGAAAGACATAAAAGGTAACATGCGAACGTTTTCAGGGCAGAGACTCAGGTGTGTGGGCTGTAATGAAAAGTATCGGCGTGTGCCACTTACCGGCAAGTGTTCGGCATGTGGCGGTAAACTGCTCCTTACGGTGTCTGAAGGGACTATCCGTAAGTACATTGAGCCGTCAAAACATATTATGGGTAACTTTAAGGTAAGCTCGTATCTCAGGCAACAGTTCGCTATTCTAGAATCTGAGGTTGATGCCTTTTTCGGTAAGAAGGCAAGACAGTTCAAGCTTGGCATGTTCGGTAAGAAAGACTGATTCTTGAGAGGAACCAAAAGGTATATAAACGGTTCCATGAGAAATGAACGGGTCGTGCACTTTCTGTTGTCATGTGTGCATAGGAAATGAAGGGGTATGTTGCAGATATGTAGCATGCACCAAAACGTTTATAAACGGTTCCAGAGGAAATGAAGGGGTCCGTGAAGGTAATAGGGTTCATGTTACGGGGTATATTGGTTCTTCTGATGTGTGTTTTTGTGGTCTACAGATTTAATGGTCGTTTATTGCTGTGGTTTCCATAAGAAATGAACGGGTGTTAATTTCACATAAGGTTTTCTTTGTTTGCGTGAAGTTGAGAAAAGGGTGTTTTGTTAATAAGAATACATCTTTATTGTGTTGTTTATGCTTGCTTCTGCATCCTTTTCTATGATTTTTCCGTGACCTGGGAGAATGGTTGTTACATGGAGTGTCTTCAGGAGGTCAAGGGACTGTTTCATCTCCTGCTCATCACTTCCGGGCAGGTCTGTCCGGCCTATGGCATCTGAAAATATCGTGTCGCCGGTGAACAGTATCTTTTTGTCTTTGTCATACAGGCATATGGAACCTTCAGTATGGCCGGGTGTGTGGATTACCTTTAGGGCTATGTTGTCTATCCGGATGGTGTCTGAATCAAAAAGTTTCAGATCGACTTTGGTTTTTGTCAGGTCTTTCCCGAAGGCAAAGGCACAGCTTTTTGTGCTGTCGCCGGTCTCCAGGACCTGTGCGTCATCTGTGTGTATCGCAATCTTTGCATTTTTGAAGGATGATGCGCCTCCAATGTGGTCGTAGTGGGCATGCGTGAAGATGATACGTTCTATCTCGTCGGGGGTTATGTCTAGGGTGGTCAGCGCCTTTTCAAGGATTTTCTTGTGGAAGCCGAGACCTGCGTCTATCAATACTTTTTTCTTTATCAGGTAGATGTTTGATTCAAGACCGCCTAACTGGATTAGGTGGATGTCGTCTGTTATCTTTTGGATTTCCATGGGTCTTATTTTGATTTTTTAGGTTTATATCTGTTGGGTGTTTGAAGAAGTAAAGATTAAGTTGTTATTGATGTTAAGAATTGGTTTCATATCAGTCTTCAAAAAATGCGTTGTAGATTTTTTCTTGTTCTTCAACTATGTTTAGCCATTTATAATTGATTGATTGTGCAGTATCTATTTCTTCAAGAGAAACAGTTGATTCATCTTCATCTAGTTTTTTGATTATTGATTCAAAGGTTTTGTAATCTTCAAGAATTATATCTTTAAGACCCTTGTCTGGAATTCCTATAGTGAAACTATATTTTTCTTCATCTATATTATACATATGATTTAGGGCTGTAAGCATTTTGAGATGAGGATATATTTCTAGTTTTTCAGGAAAAGCATCTGATTCGGTTTTTCGTACTTTTGTTTGGAATAAAAATCTATTTAATTCAGTGATATGATGTTGCATATCAACTAGATTCTGATCATATTCAGTATTTCCCATAATTGTTATTGTTTTATGAAATTTATAAGGTTTTTGTAGAAAGAGGATAGAATTAGGATTTTATTTTATTTTTTTGTTCTAAAATCATTTCATGCCAGGCGTGGCTTATTTTTTGCGCGAAATCAATACATTTTATATCTTGTTCACTTTCGTTTTCATCTAGTTTTTTTATTATTGTTTCAAAAGTTTCGTAATCTTCAAGAATTATATTTTCAAGATTATTATCTTTTGTAGTTTTATTATAGCTTGCAGTTTTATCTTTAAGTTGTTTTAGGAGGGCGTACATCTCTATCTTTTCTGGAAATTCTTCTTGATCTTTTTTGTCATAGAAATTCAATCTATCTCTTGCGCCACAAAAATTACTATAGAATTTAAAAATGATTTTTTCCATATCACGTAAATCTTGTTGATAATTAGGTAGAGCCATGGTTTTAGTTGCTTTTTAAAATTTATAAGGTATTTGATAAAAAGAGAAGATGATATTTGATTTATTTATATTTCTTATTGATTGCAGCATCTACAAGACCCAAGAACAGTGGATGGGGGTTAAGCGGTTTTGATTTCAGTTCTGGGTGTGCCTGTGTTGCGATGAAATAAGGATGACTGTTCAGTTCAAGGAATTCCATCAGTTTCTGGTCGGGGGATTTTCCTGAGAATACGAGACCGTTCTTTTCAAGTTCGGAGATATAGTCGTTGTTGACTTCGTACCTGTGCCTGTGGCGCTCTGAGATTTCTTTTTTCCCGTATAGTTTTTCTGCAAGTGAACCTTTTTTTAGGATTGCGGGCCAGGCACCAAGACGCATGGTGGCACCTTTTGAGTCTATATTTTTCTGGGCTGCCATGATGTCAATTATCGGATTTTTCGTATCGGGATTGATCTCTGTTGATGCTGCATCTTTCAGGTTGCAGACATTACGTGCGAATTCTACACAGGCCAGCTGGAAACCCAGACACAGACCTAGGAAGGGTATGCTGTTCTCTCTTGCGTACCTTATGCATTCAATCTTTCCTTCAGTGCCACGGGAACCGAAGCCACCAGGGACAATCAAAGCGTCAACGTCATTGAGTGCGGTTTTGATGTCTATCTTTTTCTCTTCGATGTCTGTGGTCTCGATGAATTTCATCTCAATTTCGCAGTTGTATCTTGACCGTGCGTGGTTGAGCGCTTCATTTATTGATACATAAGAATCATGGAGCTGCGTGTATTTGCCTGTCATGGCAATTGTTATTTTCTTGTCTGTGTCTTTAAGGCCATCTACGAAAGTTTGCCATTCATCTAATTCGCTTCCGTTGTGTTTCATACCGAAGCAGTCTATTATCTTTTCTGCAATTTGCTGGTCTTTAAGTATGAGTGGGAGTTCGTAGATGTTTGCGTCATGGTCAGAGATTACATCTTCTTCTTTTACGTTACAGAATAATGAAATCTTTCTTTTTGTCCTATCTGTCAAAGGGTCCTTGCAACGGCAGACGACCATGTTCGGTCTGATACCTATGTCACCTAAGCTCCGTACTGAATGTTGGGCAGGTTTTGTTTTCTGTTCGCCGACAACGTCAAGGGTAGGTACAAGGACGAGATGGACGAAGCATACGTCTTCTGTCACTGACAGTTCACGGGCAGCCTCAAGGAAAGGTATGCTCTCTATGTCACCTACTGTGCCACCCACCTCTATCAGGACAAAATCTTTGTCTTTCCCGATCTTTTTTATGTGTTCCTGGATTGCGCAAGTGATGTGCGGGATGATCTGTACCGTCTTTCCGAGATAGTCGCCTTTCCGTTCTTTGTCTATTACGTGCTTGTATATCTTGCCGGTTGTCAGATTATTTTTCCGTGTAAGTGTCATCTCAAGAAAACGTTCATAGTTTCCAAGGTCCATGTCGACTTCGCCACCGTCATCCAAGACGAAGACTTCTCCATGCTCTATGGGATTCATGGTTCCTGCATCGATGTTTAGGTAAGGATCAATCTTGAGAGGGGCTAGAGAATAGTTCTGTGCCTGGAGGAGTTTACCTATGGATACTGTCAATATGCCTTTTCCAAGGCCTGACATGACACCACCTGTTATGAAGATATATTTTGTCTTTTTTCCCATCAGAACACAACACATGTATACAGAATATAATATAGAATAAAGATGTATCTTTTATAAATATAACGCAAAAAAAAGAGGGGTTTTGCTCGGAAGAGGATAACAAGGTCTTCATTACCTTGGGTATGTTTTGGGTCTAAATATAATTTAGTCTTTTGAGTTTATATGTTTTTGTATGATTGATAAGTCATTATTTTTTGCGGCTCATAAGCTACTCCGGAAATCACTAAGCCGTGAAGCTTTCATCCTAGGGCATATAATCATTGCCGCAAGATAGTTATGTTGTTCAATTTTAAATTACTATTCTTTTGGATTTCCTTTCTTGTCAAGGGGCGTGAGTTCAAAATCAAAGGGGTCATCTGTCGGCATCGAGAGGACAATTGCGGCATCCAAGCCTTTTGTTGCTGCCCTTTTTGCATTCTTTACGGTTGTCTCGATGCGGTTATCTTTTTTTGTGTAGGTGTTGGGTTTCAAGGACATGGTGCCTAAATAGCCAATAATCACACCTTTTCTTATAAGCCCTTGTTTTGTAACGGTTTCCCAGGGCAGTCTTATGTTCTCGGCTCTGTGTTTCATGCGATTCCAGTACTGGTAATCATATTTTGTTGATGCTGTGCAGAGATGGATTGACATATCTTCTGTGTTCTCTGCTGCATACTTCAATAGGGCTTGACCCAGTTCTACACTGTCTTTGACGGCATAATCCTCATATTCTTTCAGTTCAAACCCTTGTTTTTCCATCCTTTTACAGTTGGTGTCGGAATATTCAAGCTCGTTCAGGTTCATGTAGTCGATTATGCCTTCTGCGTCTTTTATGAGTCTTTTGAGCATCTTCTCTTTTCCGGGGATGAGCGGTATCTCAATGCCTATCTTGAATTCTGCTCTGTCTTTTATCTTTTGCAGTCGGTCTATGTCAAATATATGGAAACGTAAGGCGTCAAGACCTGATAAGTTAAGTTTTTTTATTTCGTCGTCTGTCAGGTCTATCTTTGTCGTATATGCATGGATGTGGAAATGTGCTCCGAACTCGTCTTTCAGAAGGGTTACATAACGGCAGAATGTGTCTATGTCAATGAGCGGTTCACCGCCTGTAATGCCTACTCCAGCTGAACTGCATTTTTTTATCTCGTCAATTATGTCTGTGTCTTTTTGGACTTCTTTTTCATTGATCCACATCTTTTTGGTTCCTTTTCTCTGTTCAGAAAGCGGGCAGTAGAAACAATCTTTATCGCAGACGCCGGTCAGGAACAGTACTGATTTTTTACCTTTTATGCACATGCGGCAACCGTCCGGCAAGGTGCCCAGCAGTTGCGAGTTGGCTTTCGTGTCTGTTATTCTGTTTAATTCTTGCGGCATATTATGTTCACGCGTAATCGTATATGTTTGAAGTGTTTATTGAATGTAACTATATACAAAGGTATTTAAATATTGACTATCTATTATAATCTGTGATAATAATGTCATACCTGAATAACCATAATATTAAATGGGATTTCTTTACGGGTATGGTCACATATACAGTCCTGACTAAAAAATGTCTGACATGCAGAAGTTAGTCAAGGGATGATTCTATAATCTTTTTCTTAGAGGACCTTTAAGACCTGAAGACAGGGTACACAAAAAGTTGATTGATTAGAGTCAGGGCTTTATGTTTTTGTAATTTACCTGCCTGATCCAGGGATTTAAAATTAATTAAAAGGTGATTGGAATGAAGATGAAAGTTATATGCACGAGTTGTGAGAAAGAGATAGATTGGATATGGGGCAACCAGATTGCACGATGTGAATCATGCAATACTATACTTGATATCCATGATGTCAAGATATCTAAAAGTTCGTATGAGAGTTTCTTGCCTGCAGGTTGATTTCTCTCTCTCTATTTTTTTTCTTTTACATCTTTAATATTTTACCGTCAACTAGGATTTCTGGATTCTTGAAGACCTGGTCAAGGTGGTAACTGCAGCTGTTTGTTCCGCCGAAAACTGTGTTCATGCCAAGTGCTATGTGCGCTGTACCCAGGGTTTTCTCGTCAACAAGCGTGTTACCTATAAGTGTTGCTTTAGGATTCAGGCCGATGCCAAATTCGGCAAGGACGTCTATGTTTCTGTCGGTTTGTTTAATTGTTTTTATTGTGTCTCTTAATTCTTTTGATGTGTTCTTGATCAAACGGCCGTCTTTGAATTCAAGGTAAAAATCGTCTTTTAGAAGGTGTGAACCTGCAAGTGTCTTTATCGTTCCGTCAATCATTACGATTCCTGTGGTCTTTGTCTCGTTCGGGGCAATGTAGATCTCACCGAAAGGTATGTTTGTGCTTCTGTACTGGTGAAGGCCGCAGGCTATGTGCGCTTTTCTGCCTCTTATGTCCAGGTTAAGGCCTGTGCCCTTCGTTGTCGTTATTGTTATATGGTTCCCATTATCAAGAATGTATTTCATACGTTTTAATTCTTCTAATCTTGCTGTGGGATCAAAAGAGATGGCATCAGCGAAAATGTTCCAGTTTTCTTTTCTGATTTTTGAGAGGCCAAGCGAATATATGAGTCTCAGGTCTCTTTCAAGGACAAATGTCTTGAAATTTTTTATGGTTCCTGCAGGGATCAGACCTATGTTGTTTGAGACGGCGACCATTACTATTGCGCCTTTCGGTAGGGTGGAGAGCTGTTCAAAGATGGACTGGTCAAGATAATCTGTGTCGGTCTTTATCTGTTGGGTCAGGAGGGTGCAATTGCAACCTAATGTTTCAAGCGCTTCTTTTTCTTTTTTTGCAAGGAGCGGGGCGAGAGTATCTTCACCAATCCCAGTGTCTGTTATTATGAGTGCTGTGTCGCCGTCTCTTATGTCCCAGCCGTTCTTGAGGATTGTGTCAAGGGAGGGGATGTGTAAGTCATTATCCATAATAATCAGCCTCGTATTCTTTTTTTTGTCTCTTCTTTGCGGTTGATGTCTGTTCTGCCAGTTTTAGTGTGTCTCGGGTTTTTTTGTTTCTGTTTAGGTAAAGCAGGAGCTTATTCTTGTCGTCGTCGTTTGAGAAACGGTAGGTGATTCCTGTCTTTTTGTTCTTTTTGATCTTTATGTTGCATAAGGTCAGCCATCTTCTGTATTCAGTCTCAAACTCTATATGGAAAAGGTGACAACCGCATTTCTTTTGAAGGTAGATTGAGAAACTGTCTATGTCGCCTAGGTATAAAGGAATTGTCAGTTCTTTTTTGAATGTGGGTCTGTTCTCTTTGTCTACGATGAAAATCCTTAATGTGTTCTTTGTTTCCATCAATGTATTT
>DAOVHT010000111.1 GCA_030671745.1 Candidatus Nanohaloarchaea archaeon | reverse complement strand
ATTAAGAATAATATCATTTAGACCCTTCCCTAAAAAAGAGATAATATCTGCACTGAAAGGGATAGAGACAGTAATAATCCTTGAAAAAGACATATCTCTGGGTGCCTCAAACGGCGCAATATTTGACGAGGTACGGAGCGCACTCTACGCAGAGAAAGACAGACCAAAAATAATCGGATATGTGGCAGGCATCGGCGGGACAGAAGTCACAGTGAATGATGTAATTGATGTCGTCAAAAAAAGCAAGAAACAGAAAGATGGCGACATAGGCTGGTTGATGGGAAACGATTAGGTGTAATCAATCATGGCATGCGCACAAGGACATGAATTTAATTTTGCAGACGGCACATGCTGCAGCACACTGAATTCCTTATTAACAAAGTTAAGGTCAACCGATGAAAAGACAATAGCGCCGTACATAAAACGCGGCGACATATCAAAATGGATCGGTGATGCCCTATCAAAAAAGACACTCGCATCACAATTATCTAAAGCAAAAGACAAAAAAGAGATTATAAACCTCCTAAAAAATCACATTGACGGAAAAAAAGGTAATATTATGAAAGACAAGTACAAAGATGACCTTCTGGCTCCGGGTCACAGGACCTGTGCCGGATGCGGTGCATCGATTGCGGCAAGGCAGATACTAAAAGCCTTAGGCAAAAATGTAGTCATCTGCAACGCGACAGGATGCCTTGAGGTCACAACATCACAATATCCCTTAACTTCCTGGAAAGTACCATGGATACACGTCACCTTTGAGAATGCGGCATCAGTCGCATCAGGTGTGCGGGAAGCTCTTGACGCCCAAGGCAAAGAAGATGTCACAGTGGTCGCAATCGGCGGTGATGGCGGTATGCTGGACATCGGTTTCCGAGCATTTTCAGGCGCACTGGAAAGGAACCATAACATACTTATGATCTGTTACGATAACGAAGCTTACATGAACACAGGTGTCCAGCGATCAGGTTCAACACCCTGGCTGGCATCAACAACTACAACTCCTGCAGGGATCGCAAGCAAGGGAAAAGAGCAATGGAAAAAAGATGTCCCGACAATAGCTGCAGCACATCACATACCTTATGTTGCGACAGCCTCTATCGGCTATCCTCAAGACCTTGAGAAGAAGATAAAGAAAGCACTATCGATAAAAGGCGCTAAATATCTTCACATCCACAGTCCCTGCCCTGTCGGCTGGAACTTTGATTCCATGAAGACGATAGAGATTGCAAAAGATGCAGTGGAGAGCAAGATGTGGGCACTTTTTGAGATTGAGGATGGTGTAAAGACATTATCGCGCACACCAAAAGGCACACCTGTCTCGAAATACATGAAAGCCCAGAAAAGGTTCAAGCATCTTACGGATATTGATATTGCTGAATACCAGAAACGTGTCGATGACCTTTTCAAGAAAGAATTTGATATCTAGGTATAGGTGATGGATTATGGTTGTAAAAGACAAGGGTTCAACAGTGTTCAGAGACAACAATATGAATGAAATATTATCTGATATGCGTCTGATCTTATCAAAAAACAAGGTTGTAGTTGAATTGATGAACCGTAAGATGCAACTGGATATGGAGCACGATCGGATCCAGAAAACAAAAGAAGACCAGTATAAGGGTTATATCGCACGTTTTGAAGAGATGGATCAAGGTATGGCTTCTTATGAAAAGAAATTTACAGAAATCATTCATCTCTTAAAGCTTGTAAAAGAGTCTATGGGTGTAAGTGATAGTATTGATAACGCCGAAATCGATGAGAAACTGCAAGATATATTCAAACAGTTATGATATGACTCTTAAAATTCTATAAATGATATCCTTAAAACTCTCTATAATATTTCCAATAAATGTATTATTCTTTTCATTTTCAACAATCAGTGGTGTTTCATAGACTTTGTCAAGAAACCCGATTTTCTCTTCAAATTCAAGAACCCACGGTTCAAATTCATCATAACTGACACAGATTCCGCATGTGCATACAGTCCAGTCGGTATCTTTATTAACAAAATGTTCATTGACCTGCTGTTCAAACCCCTTATGGCACTCAAAATAGTCCTCGTCTTGCACGTTATGCCAGAAGACCTTGGTATCAAAGAAATAATGCGATGCGATCGCAATATCTTTCCATGCTGAACAGCCTTCTTTCTGTTCTGCCGAATCAAGAAATTCCTGCACCTTTCTGCTTGCCTTAAAATCATTTTCGGAAGGGCATCTCCAATATCTGCTTTCAGGACAGTCCTTATTGGTGTCATAGTCATGGTGGTTAATCATGTCCTTGAACAGGGCATCCGGTATGTTTGACCATTCCGCAATGTCCTCGATGCAGCTGCAGTTGAAATCACGGCACACCTTTTCAGCAAGCGCGCCGTGTGTATCATTCCACCATGCGCTAGCGGGCGACCCAATAATCATAAGTGCAATCAATACAGACATTCCAAATACGAAAATTCTCATACACTTCCTTTGTCTACTCTGTTATATATCTCTTGGTAAACACCTGCAGGGGTAACTTTCTGCATAATTTTTTCATCCATTTTTGTGAGAGTTAGTGATATAGTTTTATAGAACTATGTAATTATATTAAACTTAATTTATAGTACTATATCTATATATTATGGTGCTAATATTTAACAATATTTTTATAGAACTATCTAAACATAATTTAATATAATAATGGTTCTAGGAAAAACTAAACGTGTTGTGAGATAGACATATATAAATATAATACTATATATTTATATCTTCATAAAATCATAAAAATAACAAATCATATTACTATAGACTTATATACAAAACCGCACAATATTTATATAATTAAAGAAATCCATTGATTTTGTATGCGATATATAGTCTATCTTTCAGGAGAAAACGTGTCCCTGGCGCGCGAAGAGCTGAAAAGCGTAGTGTCTGCGCAAGGATCGAAGGTAGACATAGTACACGATTACCCCCGCCTTCTGGTGCTCGATACCGATAAAAATATCACATTCACAGATTGCGCCTTCGTCACTGAAGTTAGCACCTACTTGTCCGACCTTGATTACATCGAATCGATTGATTTCACTCCATATATAAATACATCAATAAATGTGAGAGTTATCAAGCATAATCTTAAAGATGACATCAACGGAACCCAACTTGAGAGGCAGATAGGCCACCTTTTTCATACAAAAGGCGCAAAGATTGACCTGAACAACCCAAAAAACAAGATACGCATATACAAGACCGATGAAAAATGTTTCGTGGGGGACCTGATATTCATCCAGTCAAAACAATTCTCAAAACGGAAAGCATCATTGCGCCCGTTCCACAGACCCGTATCACTTGACCCGAAGATTGCCCGTGTCATGGTAAACCTTGCCCAGGTGAAGGCAGGCGACCGTGTCCTTGATCCATTTGTGGGTACTGGTGGCATACTGATTGAGGCAGGACTCATGCGATGCAGGATTGCAGGAATTGATATGGATGAAGTTATGGTTGCTGGCACAAAGACGAATCTAAAAGAATACAGCATCCAAAATAGTAAAATAATCAAAGGCGATGCCTTTGACACAAGAAACATCTTCGGCGAGCACTTTGACGCCGTAGTTACTGATCTTCCTTACGGCAAGAACACAAAAGATGCGGATGTAAGAAACATTGCCGAACAGTTCTTAGAATATGTACCCTCGATAACAAAAACCGGTGGTTTTGTGAGTGTTGCATCCAACTTTTCTGACCTTAAAACACCTGATGCACTGAAACTGAAAAACCGCTTCGAGATATACATTCACAAGTCGATGAGCAAGTGGATCTATGTATTTGAAGTAAGATAAGGTATTTAAAGTTAAACAGTACT
>DAOVHT010000107.1 GCA_030671745.1 Candidatus Nanohaloarchaea archaeon | reverse complement strand
TAGATAGGATATAGGTAATATGCGAATTTCCGCCGCTTTTCATAGATACACCGTGTATATGTTTGATAATCACTCAAAAAATGGATGAAAAAACCACCATCTAAATCATACTCCCCAATATGATTTTGACCCTATAGATAATAGGTAATCCAGAGTATATATAGTTTTTATGAAAAATACCCTAAAAATAAGAATACAGACCCTAATTAGGGCTTTAAATATTTCTTTGCCAAGAACTCCAACTGAGAAATCGCCTTGATCATGCCTTCGAATGCCTCTGGTGGTGTGCCGTAAGGGCTGAAATACTTGTGGACATCACCATCACCCCAATTCTTTGTGCACATGTAGTACAGGTGGTCTGAGGTCTGCAGGAAGCGCCAGGTAGAAATCAACTCTCTGTTTTTTGTCGCAAGGACAATCTTGCCCACTCGTTCAAGTTCGGCAAAGGTCAAACGTTGCATGTTGTTGCCAAGCCATGCGGACGGGTCGCGCTCACGGTCAGCCCAGGATATCGTCTCAAGATCCGGGACGTCGATGTCGCCGCGTACAGGATACTTATCAACCACTTCTGTAGGTGTCGCAAAATCCATGTGATTGTGATCAAGAATCTTTCCGGGCAGGTCTTTCAGGAACCAGAATATCCCGGTATCTTCCCATTGATGCTCACCGAAAGTCTCATAGTCCATGAACAGGTTTATTGTCTCACCGTGGCAGGCAGAAAGCCAAGCTGCATATTTGTCAGCTGTAACGGGCCAGCCAGAGAACCATCTTGCTGAAAATCGGTAAGACATGTCATCACTCAAACTGTAATGCCTCAGAAGGATCGGTATCTTTGAACCTTGCGTGTTATAGACGTATTCGGGTGATTTCCAGCCACCAAGGATGCGTTCAATGCCCTCTGAAAGCATGCCTTTGAAACCCATGGACTCAACGGTCTTTGCGATTGAGTTGTTGAAAAGAAGTTCTGTGTTCCTGAAAAAAGTGGGTCTGTATCCAATCAGATCGCGCATGGCATCCTTGTGCATGCTGACCTGTGCCTTAAATTCAGGTCGGTCAGTCCCCGTGCCCCAGAAACTTGAAAGGGAATGATGATAGGTCTCGGACAGAAATTCTACACAACCAGTATCTGCAAGCTGCCTGAAAGTCTCAAGTAAATCCGGTGAAAACTGTTCCATTGAATATAAGAGTGCGCCTGAAAGGGAATATGAAATCTTGAATTTTTTTTTCTGGCCTTTGAACTCGTCAATCTTATCCAGCATGAGACGGTTTGCAGGATAGTAACATTTGGTCGCTACCTTATCCATTATCTCTCTGTTTTTCTTGTCGTCAAAGATTGCAGATTCCAATCGATTTGGTGTATCTGCACCACCAACATTGATTACATGTCCAGGGTAAAGTCGTCTTGGTTGATGCACCTGGAAATAGAAACATACAGAACTCATATCAAATTACCTCAATCATCAAGTATTAGATCTTGCCGTTTTTCCTACCCCAGATATTGCGGCTGACGGTTTCCAGTCGCAAGATGTATATTGCTCAAATACCTGATGATAGATATCTTTCAATCTTTGGGATATGATTGACCAATTATAATTCTCGTCTATCTTTCTGTATGCATTCCGAGATAATTCATGGGCAAGATTACTGTCAGAAAGTACCTTGTTTATACCCCAGGCAAGCGACTCTGAACTTTCAGGCCAGACCTTTATACCATCTACATCATGGTCCACAGTCTCGGCAAGACCGCCTGTGTCTGAAACAACGACAGGGACATCACAAGCCATGGCTTCAAGAGCAGTTATGCCAAAAGGTTCGTATCTTGACGGGATCGCAAATACGCTTGAGATACGGAACAATCTTTTAAGAGTATCATCATCCACAAAACCTACAAAAGCAGTCTTGTCCGAAACACCGATATCTTGTGCTATCTTTTTCAATCGGTCGGTCATGTATCCAGTCCCTGCAAAGACAAATTTTGCGTCGGGGTTTCTTTTCAGGACTGCAGGTATGGAACCTACAAGAACATCAACACCTTTTTCCCAGACCATACGGCCCACATAAAAAACTATCTTCTCATGAGGTAATGCATATCTTCTCTTTTCGTGATCGTAATCAAAATCGATTTTCATCTTATCGGTATCCACACCATTCGGTATGACATCAATCTTATCCCAAGGGATGCTTAAAGCGTAAGATATTGATCGTTTCATGAATTCGGAATTGCAGATGATTCGCCAGGATTCATAAGCCAGTTTCTTTTCCAGAGAATGTATAAGTTCCTGCCTGTCGCCCTCGATACCGCCATACCTTCCGGATTCAAGTGCGTGCAGTGTTGAGATCATCGGTATCCTGTAAATGTGCTTGAGTCCTATTGCGGCGGTTGCCACAAGCCAGTCATGTGCATGTATCAGTTTTATATCCTTGTGCTCATTCATCACTTCACAGGCCTTGTTCTGCATGAGCATACCCATCTGGAGTGCCCAGGAATGGAAGTCTTCCGCAGGTATGTAGTCTGCGTCAAACCGATAGATGTGCACGCCATCCCTGTGCTCATAACCCACATTGCCTTCAAAACCGCAAGTCACTATTATCGGTTCCATACCCAAGGCTGCCTGACTTCTTGTAAGGTCTTCAAGGACGGTGCCTATACCGCCCACCTTGTACGGCGGAAATTCCCAAGAAAGATGCAAGACTTTCATTGTCTTTCCCCCCGGTTCCAGTTCTTCATGACCCAGTTATAATCCCTTACTATCTTGTGTGTCCATTGCTTCTGCTGTGAATTTACAACATCGACTTTTTGCGGTTCAGGAGAATAATGGTTTATTATCTCATTTTTCAACCAGTCTTCATTCACCATGACTTTCTGTGAATCTTTTGTGCCACGCCATTCTATCTGCTTGACCGAATCAGTATATCCGTTAACGACTCCCGGTGCCCTGTGGTGCTGCAAGGAATAGAAGTTGACGATCAATGGTTTCTGGATGGCAGCCTGGAGTGATACGCCTGCAGGAAACATTTCCCATTGATGCGCATGGATAAGGTCGATGCCGCCCTCTTTATGATAGATGTCTGCTGCTTTCCGGTTTATCTCCATGGATAGTGTGAGTGCCCAGGTAAGAGGAGAATAACTCTTTATAGGATTGTCTATGTAATGGACCTTGACACCGCCCATCTCAACTGTCTGCCCTGCTTTCCAGGGATCGTAGGAGATTACGTCAACATTCATGTTCTTGTCAACCAGACCATCTGCTAACGATTTGCAATGGAGTGCCTGAGGAGTAATATTTTTTGGCAGGTATTCGGCTGAGACCATAAGTATATTTTTTGGCTTATTCGGAGATTCATGGTCATCCGGATTGACTTTAAGCTGCCTTAATATCTTATTCAGAAGAAGTTGATTGATCTCGTTTTCATCCATAAGGTAAACACACCTGAGAGGGAGTAAAATAGCACTTATAGGCACTACTATGTCCAGATAGATTAATATTATGGGTTGCATTATAAATAGGTTTGTCTTCCGGAGAGATTATGCATGTTACAAACTATAGATTTATAATGTTTTTAGAATATATATAATACTTACAAGTGACGAACTAATTGTCAAAACTTACCAAAACAGGAGCATTATACGATATGGCTGAATCAATAAAAACCAAAATTGACTTATTGAATGATATCTTTGATAAGATCAAAGAAGATAAAGATATCAAATACCTAGTTCTTATTGGGTATGGAGGATTTGCAGCACAGTCTTGTGGAGATCTTGAACAATATTATACACAAGATTATACACAATATTATACAGATATATCATCAGGACATGGACATAATGTTGTACAGCTTGCAAATGGATTTGTGAAACAGATTGAGGATGGATACAATGTTTCTGAAGTTC
>DAOVHT010000101.1 GCA_030671745.1 Candidatus Nanohaloarchaea archaeon | reverse complement strand
GCATATCAGTGATGGTGATATTGTACTATTCAATAGGCAACCTTCACTGCATAAGATGTCTTTGATGGCTCATCGTGTAAAAGTTTTACCTCACAAGACATTCAGGCTTAATCTTACTGTATGTACTCCGTACAATGCGGATTTTGATGGAGATGAAATGAATCTTCATGTTCCTCAGACTGCGGAAGCACGTGCGGAAGCTGAACAGTTGATGCTTGTTGAGAAAAATATACGGTCTCCACGTTTCGGTGGACCTATAATCGGTGGTGTGCAGGATTTCATATCTGGTGGGTACCTTATAACAAGAGAGGGTACTACTATTTCAAAAGAGCTTGCGGCACAGCTTTTGTTTAAAGTTGGTGTGGTAGTAGATCTTAAGAAAGAGAATTATACTGGAAAAGAATTTATGAGTTTCATATTACCTAAGGGTCTTGATATTGAATATCAGGCAAATATATGCAAGAAATGTGATACCTGTAAGAAAGAGAAGTGTACTCATGATGCCTATGTCAAGGTTGCGGATGGTGAGATGATATCTGGTGTGATTGATCAGAATGCTATATCACCATTTAAAGGAAAAATCCTTGATAAGATTGATCTTGAATTTGGGCACAGTGAGGCTGTCGTTTTCCTTGAAAGGATAACAAGGTTAGCAACTGAGTATCTTATGTATCGTGGATTTACAATCTCAGTAAGTGAAGAAGATGTACCGCAATCTGTCAAAGATGATATCAATGGTTTTGTTGATGAACATTTTGTCAAGGTCTATGCGTTGATTG
The DNA here is from genome assembly GCA_030671745.1 of Candidatus Nanohaloarchaea archaeon. Classification (GTDB taxonomy): domain Archaea; phylum EX4484-52; class EX4484-52; order EX4484-52; family GLR71; genus GLR71. The sequence continues at coordinate 3,392 of DAOVHT010000101.1, read as the reverse complement.
ATGAATTCAATAAAGGTAAGATTGAGGTCCAGCCAGGTCTTACTCCTGAAGAGACACTAGAAGGTCTCATACTTTCTGAGCTGTTTGAGGTTGTCAATAAGAGTCAGAATCTGATCGCAAAAGAAGCAAAAGATAATGATGCGCAGATAATGGCAAAGACGGGAGCGAGAGGTAGTATTCAGAATCTTACTTTCATGGCGGGTATAATCGGTCCTGAAACTGTGCAAGGGCATAGGATATTCAGGGGATACAAGGATCGTACTCTAGCTCATTATAAGAGAGGTGACCTTTCTGCAGAAGCTCATGGTTTTGTAAGATCATGCTATAAGGTAGGATTATCACCGACTGAATTTTTCTTTGAGGCTATGAAAGGTCGTGAAGGTATTATGGATTCGTCTCTTAAGACAAGAATATCTGGATACATGCAGAGGCGTCTTGTAAATGCTTTACAGGATATACTTGTATCAAATGATCATTCTGCGAGGGATAGCACTGGCAGGATTGTTCAGTTTGTTGCAGGGGAAGACGGCATTGACCCATCAAAAAGTGATGGTGGCAAGCTGATAAATATGTGAGGTTAACTGTGGTGATTATTATGGATGAATCAGTTGTTCAAGATGTATTGGGACTTTATGAAGAAAAGGTAGATAAATCAGATTTGAGTGCCAAAGAAAAAAGTGCATTGAAAAAATCTCTTAAAGATAAATATAATGAGATGTATTATGACTGTGGGGACGCTATCGGTGTCATTGCAGCTCAGTCAATTTCTGAGCCTGCAACACAGACAACTCTTAGGTCTTACCATAGGGCTGCGGGTATCGGGCTTAATATAACTCAGGGTCTTCCTAGGATTCTTGAGATCTTTGATGCACGAAAAGCACCTGTCACTCCTGCAATGAAAATTTATCTTCAGAAAGAGTTCAATACTAAAGAGAAATCTGTCAAGATTGCGTCAAGCATCAAAGAGACAGACCTTAAACATATCATTGTTTCTGATTCATTGGATCTAGGAAACATGACTGTTGAGGTAGAGCTTGATAAGAAGTTGGTCGATAAATTATCTATTGAGCCAGATAAGATTGTATCTGCGGTAAAACGTAAGATAAAGAATCTGAATGGTAGCATTGATGGTAATAAGATAATCTTTGAGATGAATAAGGATAAGGTCACTGTCAAGGATCTTCAGACATTGAGGTTTAAGCTTAGAGATGTTCATGTCAAAGGTATAAAAGGAGTTACACATTGTATCGTTGACAAGACCGGTAAAGATTTCGTACTTTATACTCTCGGGTCTAACCTGGGTAAAGTGTCAAAGATTGAAGGTATTGATATACCTCGTATGGTTTCAAATAATATATTTGAGATTGCAGATACTTTCGGTATCGAAGCTGCAAGGACTACTATCGTTTCGGAAATCACTGAAACTCTTAGGGCTCAAGGTGTAGATACTGATGTAAGGCATCTTCTTTTAGTTGCTGATACTATGACTCAATCAGGTGATATACAGGCGATCGGTCGATATGGTCTTAGTGGTTCTAAGTCATCTGTTCTTGCAAGGGCAAATTTCGAGGAGACAATAAAACATCTTGTTGATGCGGCTGTACATGGTATGTATGATGAACTTAATGGTATTGTCGAGAATGTCATGATCGGTAAGACTGCACGAGTGGGTACTGGTCTTGTGGATATTGCTATGAAAGCGGCACCTGTTAAAGTTGCTAAAGAAAATAAAAAATAATGGTGAAATTTATGGATATAACTGTAAAAATTAAAAAAGCAGAAACAACCGGTAATCTTGTAATTGGTCTGAAAAGTGTTATGTCTGCGGTACGTCAAGGTAATTTAAGTGATGTGATTGTATCATCAAATTGCCCTAAATCATTGATTGATGAGGTATCTCATACTGCAAAACTTTCAGAGATCCCTGTCACTATGTTTGAGGGTGATAGCAGTGATCTTGGAGAGAGTTGCAGGAAACCATTCCATATTGCTGTTTTGGGCATATCTCTCAAGAAAGCATAAGGTTATTTGTGATTGTAATAGTTTAGTTGGGATTATATGAAACCGCTTGATACACAGACAATACGGGATATTGTACAGTTTGAGAAACTTTCAAAATGTAGTGTCGTTGATAGCATATATGATGGCGATACATTATATTTTCTTGTACGATCAAAGAATATATATGATGTGATCGGTAAGGATGGAGCAAATATAAAACGTATAAGTGCTAAAGTCGGGAAGAATCTTAAAGTATATCTTTATTCAAATGATCTGAATCGGTTCCTTTCGAATGTTTTTCAGAGAAAGGTCAAGAGATATGAAGTGTATGATGAGGATGGACTTAAAAAAATCCGTCTTTATGTACCTACAAAAGATAAGCGTTTTATAGTCGGTCAAAAAGGAAATAATATAAAGATTATGGGCGAATTCCTTAAAAGACAATTTAGTATAACTAAAATTGATATTGTTGAGTTAAGATAGATAGATTTAATAAATAATTATAAAAAGTTGTTAGAATGCCAGGATTATACAGTGCAAGAAATTTGAAGTCAAAGAAGAAGAAACAGAGATGGCAAGACATAAACTACAAGCGTCGTAAGCTTGGGCTTAAAGTCAAGAAAGATCCTCTTAAAGGTAGTCCGCAAGCTAAGGCTATTGTTCTTGAAAAAAGACAGATGGAAGCTAAACAGCCGAATTCTGCTATGCGTAAATGCGTAAGGATTCAGCTTATCAAGAACGGTAAGCAGATTACTGCTTTTGTGCCTGGTAATGGCGCAATAAATCATATTAAAGAGCATGATGAAGTTACTGTTGAAGGTATCGGTGGTGCACAGGGTGGACCATATGGTGATATTCCATGCGTTAAATGGAGAGTCAATAAAGTAAATGGTCTTTCGCTTCTAGCGCTTCTTTCAGGTAAATCAAAGAGACAATAAGGTAATAATTATGAGTGATGATATAAAACTTTTTGACCGATGGGAAACTGAAGGCATTAAAGTCAATGATTTAGGTCTTGTCGATTATGTTAATCTTAAACCTGTCCTTGTACCACGTTCAGGTGGAAGGCATGCTAAGGCTCAGTTCTATAAGTCAAAGCTTAACATTGTTGAGAGACTTATAAACCGGCTTTTTGTTGCAGGTCATAAGGGACGAAAACACAAGTTTACATCCGGTCAGAATGTCGGCAAGACTTTCATGGCTTCAAAGATTGTTGTTGATGCATTTGAGATTGTTGAAAAGAAGACAGATACCAATCCGGTTGAAGTCTTGGTTCGGGCAATCGAGAATTCTGCACCAATTGAGGAAGTTACAACTTTCAGACGTGGTGGGATGACTTCAAGAGAAGGTGTGGTTACATCTCCTCAGAGACGGGTTGATCTTGCTCTACG